>JBLIES010000287.1:0-3019 GCA_047633135.1 Roseivirga sp. | reverse complement strand
GATGATCGTTTTACGCCTAATCATACTTCCATTCACATTGGAATGATCAAAGGAGGGATAGCCCCGAATGTAATCGCTCAGTCATGTACCTTCTGTTGGGATGTAAGATCAATTCCGTCAGAAACTCCTCAGGAGATCAAGGCGGAATTCGATAAGTATTGTAGGGAACGAGAAGTTGAACTAAGAAAAATTCACCCCGACTTTAAAATCGAAACAGGTAATATTCATCCAGCTGTGCCTGGCTTAGATACTGCCAATGAAATGGAGATTGTAAGCTTTGTTCAATCGTTGGTTGAAAACCCTGCTTTAGATGCGGTTTCTTATGCAGCCGAGGCAGGCCAATTTGCTGAAGGTGGTTTTCAAGCGATCATCTGCGGACCTGGGGATATTGCCCAAGCCCATAGAGCGAATGAGTTTGTAGACAAGGATCAACTGCGCCAAGGCATGGCTTTTATGGATAAACTGATTGAGAAATTGATTTAGCGCGCTGTGCTCAGTCATCTCGATACATTATATAGTCGTCTATACAAGGCTATTTAGAAAACTCTCCGATATGCCAAAGGATTCCAGAGGGGTCGTGAACGAAGCGTTCTCGACCCCAATCTAAGTTTCTGATCGGAACGAGGAGCACACCTTTGTATTTGCACGATAAGTTTTAAACCACGAGTTCATCCCAAAAACGAGTAACATCATCCACCTCTAGAAAAATCATGGTATAGTCTATCCAGTCTTTGACTCAATCCTTTTATAAGTAGAATCCGAAGGAAGTTATTTTAAAATAGGGCTTATTATGTGCGATGACAGTTTCTTTAAACCCCGTGCACTTTAAAAATTGCGTGAAAGCGCGTGTTCTTTAACACCGATAAATGGCCAGATCGAACTCGCTTTATGGTCCGTAATTTCTTTCCATAATAAGGTAATTTTTTTTTATTACTTTCTTTAAATTAAAAACCAGTGCTCTTGAATGTTTCTGGTCACTTAGTCTAAAAACCAAACCTTTCTTTAAGCCTTGTTAGGCATTTGCACCACCGCCACCTAAAAGTGCTGATGGCCGTACGGTTTTAATGGAATACGGTTATTCTAGTGGCACATAAAATTATCTCAGTGGGATAGGATAGGGGATTCAAGGTTTTACTTACTCAGAAATCAATCTCAATAGTAGGGCTTCATCTATGGGTTTTGTAAGGTAATCTTCGAAGCCAGCCGAAAGAAACTTGTCAATTTCTGACTTCATGGCTAAGGCAGTCTGTGCAATAACTCTAATATTAGGGTTGATTTCTTTTAACCGCATTAGAGTTTCCACGCCATCCATAATTGGCATCATGATGTCCATAAGTACTAAATCAATGTCGACCTTATTTTCCTTATAGGTTTGAATCGCTTGTTTTCCGCTGGCAGCTAAAAAAAAGTCTATTCCATGCTTTTTGAATAGGCTTTTATAATAAAATAATACCGTTGGACTGTCGTCAACTATCAAAACCTTTTTTCCTGACCTATCCCTCTTCTTTTTCTTAGTCTTCCGATTTTCATCAGTTACCTTTAGGAGTTTCATATCTCCAACGACCTTGGGTATCATAAAGAAAAAAGTAGAACCTAAATTGATACTTGACTCAACCCAAATTTTACCTCCCATTTTATTAATTATACCTTGACAAATAGTAAGTCCTAAGCCTGTGCCTCCAAAGTCTTTTGATATATCTAGCGCTTGTGAGAATCTGTCAAATATTTTTTTCAATTGGTTTTCGGCAATACCAATTCCTTCGTCCTTTACATAGAATTGTAAAGCATTTGATTCGTATGAATAGCCTACTTCAATTGTCCCTTCATCTGTGAACTTAGTGGCATTCGATAAAAGATTATCGAACACCTGAATCAGTCTAACACTGTCAATTATAACACCGGCCACTTCTTCTTCTGGTACACTCAGAGTTAAATTCAGCTTATGTTTCCGAGGATCGTTAGCGATTTTATTTAAATGCTTATCGTAGAGCGATTGTATAAATAGGGGTAGGTCAATCAAGTCATTTTTTAGCTCAAAATTACCACTTTCAATTTTTGAGATATTTAGAATATCATTAATTAAGACGAGCAGTTGCATTGAATTGGTGTTGATTTGATCTAGGTATGTTTTTTTATCCTTTGCTTCTGCATCGACCAATAATTTTGAAAATCCGATAACGGCATTGAGTGGTGCTCTTATTTCATGGCTCATATTAGAAAGAAACCCTGATTTTGTTTGCTCACTGTCCTCGGCTCTTGTTCTTGCTTCCTTCAACTCCTTTTCGTTTTTCTTGATTTTCGTAATATCCATCATGGCTAGCATACAGTGATCATCTGCATTAACTATTCCCTCTAGATGACAAAAAGTATGAGAATTAGTATTGCTAAACTTGAGTTTTAATTCACAAGTTTGCTTGGATTTTGAAACAAAAATTTTGGTTATAAAATCTGAAAAGACTTGAATATCATTGTTGTCAATACAAGTTTTGAAGTCTTTTTCAATAAAATAAGAACGGTCTTTGCCCAACATCTTAGCCGCACTAAAATTGAGTTCAGTAATGAGTTCTTCTTTGTCAATGGACAGGTAACCCATAGGTGCGAAATCGTAGAGCGCGGTGTACTTACTTGTGAGGGTTTCGGCCTCGTCTCTGGCCAAAAGTAATTCTTCATTGCTCAATTCTAATTCTATTTGATACACTTCCAATTCTTGAATCAGCTGCAATGCATCACTTTCTAGGTTTGTTAATGATTTACCAGAGGCATCGAGTTTTTGCAAATCTTCTGCTCTGCTTCTTAATTTGTTTATGTCTTTAGAATCCATGGCAGAGTATTTTCTATTCTTGATTAGTATTTTCGGTAGTCAGCAAAAACCCAGATAATATCCCTTCATCTTGAAACAATTTATTTACGCTCCATTGCACGTTCTCTTGTGTTCGGATTGAAGAAGGTTCAAATGATTTTAAGGTATTTGAATTCGGATCAATCAATAATTTTTTGGTGCTCGCTCTAGTATTTTCTC
>JBLIES010000286.1:0-3027 GCA_047633135.1 Roseivirga sp. | reverse complement strand
ACCCTCATCACTTAAGGTATGTAAGAGATGCCGCTCCTGTTGCCGCAAGTCTTCTGAAAACCATAAAAGAGTATTGTATTAAGTTAAACCAAGCTTTAGGCTATGACTTTAATACAGTTGAGTTTGCTATAAGAGATGGTATTCCTTATGCAATTGACTTTTGTAATCCAGCACCAGACGCAGATTTCAACTCAGTAGGACAAGATAACTTCGATTGGATTGTAGAAAATTCTGCTCAACTAGCAATCGATAGAGCTAAAGCTCAAAAACCTGGGCAAATGAACCTCACTTGGGGCACATTCGTAAGCAATCAATTTGCTACAAAGGCCCCCGCAGCTAAAAAAGCTGCCCCAGCCAAAAAGGCGCCTAAAAAAGCCTAATTATCAGCTAAAAGTAATTGTAACTAGAAGAACCTAAACTATATTAGGTTCTTCTATTACCCCAAATCAACCTTATTATATATGCAATTTACTTTAGGCATTGAAGAAGAATATCAGGTAATCGACCCCACCAGTCGGGGACTGATATCTCACGACCAAAAAATCATCAAAGAGGCAGAAAAAGTAATGGCGAACCAAGCCACGCCCGAGATGCACGAAGCCATGGTTGAGGTCGGTACTAAAATCTGTCGTGACATCAATGATGCGCGTGAGCAAGTCACTTATTTACGCAAAAGCATCTCTGACATTGCAACAAGTTTAGGTTATAGAATTGGTGCCGCTGGCTGTCACCCCTTTTCTCATTGGGCAGATCAACCCATAACGCCAAAAGAGCGTTATCGTATTTTGATTGACGAAATGCAGGATATCGCTAGGTCCAACCTAATTTTTGGTTTGCATGTGCATGTCGGCATTGATGATAAATCAATGGCTTTACACATTGCAAATTCTATCCGCTACTTCCTACCACATGTGTATGCTTTATCTACTAATTCTCCTTTTTGGGAAGGTAGAAACACTGGGTTTAAATCATTCAGACCCAAAGTATTTGATAAGTTTCCAAGAACTGGAATTCCAGATTATTTTGAAAGCTTAGGAGAATACAACGACTATATCAATCTTCTGATTAAAACAGGTTGTATTGATGAAGCCACAAAAATTTGGTGGGACGTACGTTTACATCCAGTCTACTCAACTATAGAAGTAAGAATTTGTGACATTCCACTCACGGTAGATGAAACAATTGCCATTGCTTCTTTAATCCAAGCCATCGTAGCAAAGCTGGTGAAGCTAAGACAGAGCAACCTGAATTTTATCAGTTACAAAAGATCGCTCATTGCCGAAAACAAGTGGAGAGCTGGTCGTTATGGTATCGATGGTAAATTGATTGACTTTGGGCAAGAAAAGCAAGTTCCTGTCAAAGAACTGATTCCAGAACTCCTAGATTTTGTAGATGATGTACTTGATGACTTAGGCTCTAGGCATGAAATTGAGGGTGTTTTAAAGATTTTAGAAAACGGTACAGGAGCGGATCGTCAACTTAAAATTTTCAAAGAAACAGGGAGTATTCAAAGTGTTGTAGATTTTATAATCGATGAAACAGTTCACGGATTATAATCATTGAGTTAGCGGAAAGAGGAACAAGCATGAAGCAACAAAAACTAAGATTAGCATTACTCGATATGAACAATGGCACTCCTAATCAAGGAATGCGCTGTTTGAGAGAAATTGTTGACGGTTATAAGGATCAACTAGATTGGGACGAGTTTGATGTCAGGCAAAAGAATGAGTTACCTGACCTAAGCTATGATATTTATCTTTCGAGCGGTGGCCCGGGTAGCCCTTTAGATGGTGACGAATGGAAAAAGAATTATTTCGATTTCGTTCAATCCGCTTGGCTTCACAACCAGAAAGAAGGGGTTAGAAAAAAGTACATCTTTTTCATCTGCCACTCTTTTCAATTGGCCTGTGAGCACTTTAAACTAGGCACTATAGCGCAAAGAAAAAGCACTTCGTTCGGAGTATACCCCATGCACAAGAACAAAGCAGGAAGGAAAGAACCTCTTTTTGACGGGCTAAGTGACCCTTATTATGCAGTTGATTCAAGAGACTGGCAATTGATACAACCCAACCTGAAGGTATTTGCAGAACATGGCTCTAAAGTGTTGAGCCTAGAAAAAATAAGAACTCACGTAGAGTACGAAAGAGCAATCATGGCGGTTCGTTTTTCTCCTGAATTATTTGGTACTCAATTTCACCCAGAAGCTGATGCTATTGGCATGAAAATCCATTTTGAAAAGGTTGAGAATAGAGAAAAAGTAATTAAAAACTTTGGAGAAGAACGCTATAATGCCATGATGGACATGCTTGATGATCCAGATAAAATTGCTTCAACGCACAGCATAATTTTGCCTGGGTTTATAGAGTCTTCTATTCAAAAAATTAAGGAACAAGAGATAGCCGTTTTATAATATGATTAAGTCGCATCGCTCGGTATTCAATCAAGAATTTACACCAGAAAAGTACAAGAATTTTTTGCGTGGACTGGCAAGTGAGTACAATTGCATGCCTAAATTTAGAGTGGCTGAAACTCCAATATTCATTCCTAAAATCTTGCAAGAAAGACTCATTGAAGCTTGTGAAGAAATCAATGCAACATTGATGCTCCCAGACTTTAAGGAGTTAACAAAAGATGCCATTAAGCATCCGATGGTCAATGTACCCAATGAAGATGATCACTCACGCTTTATTCAATTTGATTTTGGAGTTTGTTTGGATGAAAACGGTGATCCTTTTCCGATGCTGATTGAACTTCAAGGCTTCCCTTCTCTTTACTACTTTCAGGACCTACTTTCAAGGAAGTACAAAGAGTACTTTAATATCCCAAAGGACTTCACTAATCACGTTAATGGATTGACCAGAGATAAGTATTTGGCGATGCTGAAGAAAGAAATTGTAGGTGATTCTAAGCCAAAAAATGTAGTGCTATTGGAAGTTGAACCTGAAAAGCAAACTACCTACATAGACCTTCTAGTCACTTCTAAATTATTAGGCATTAAAATACTGTGCGTTAGTGAGTTAAAAAAAG
>JBLIES010000285.1:0-3027 GCA_047633135.1 Roseivirga sp. | reverse complement strand
TAAGTCCTCAAATGCAAAGACACAGTCAGGTACTTCTTCCGGGAAGAAGTCGACTCTTTAGTCTGAAGATTTTTGAAGAAAGCAACCCTAGCTACTCTTATCAAATAAAGTTTGTTATTAACGGTACAAATGATGCGTCAGATCCAAATTTTATTTACCTCATTCCACTGGCCAAAAAGTCTGTCATACAGCAGAACATGGCTACAGCTGGATCTATTGGTTTCTTTCACCCAATCGTAGCAAAAGATACTGTTTTCGCATCTCGTAAAGGCAAAGTTATTGGCACATATGAAATAGCTGAGGGAGATATCATTAGCCAAACAAGTATACTTGAAGTCTTACATGATGATGAAACAGTCGCCTCCTATGCAACATTTGCTCCT
The DNA here is from genome assembly GCA_047633135.1 of Roseivirga sp. Taxonomy (GTDB): domain Bacteria; phylum Bacteroidota; class Bacteroidia; order Cytophagales; family Cyclobacteriaceae; genus Roseivirga. The sequence continues at coordinate 2,644 of JBLIES010000285.1, read as the reverse complement.
AAAAATGTTGAAATGTTAACCGATATTGGTAAAACTGTTTACCCTGGTCAGCCCTTATTTATAACTAAGGAGGAGATGCAAGTAATATTTAGAGTTTTTCAAATCACTAAAGAAAGCAAAGTAAAAAGGCTCCCTATTAAATTTTTCATTTTAGAAGGAAAGCATCTCAGTACTAATGAAATAATTAAAGGAGTAGTAGTCTCACACCCTACAAAATTAATTACTCAGGAATTAACAAAGCGGGAAATAAAGAAATACAAAAGTAACTCTCTATATCAAAACAATGAGAGATAATAACTTTGTACATTCTCGTGTTTGACCACGTCACTTTATTTCTGGATCGTGACTTGTCTAGGAAAGGATATACAAAGTTAGTGATGGTTAACAAAAGCCTGTATCATTGTCTTAGAACATAAACTTTAGGTCATTACCAACGCTTTGTAAGGAGTAGTAATTCAAACAATCTTGATCACTTAAATACTTTAAGTCCCCAAACTTCAAATTAAACGGAGACCCCTATCGCAGATTCTCTGAACCTGTGATAACCTGTTAAAAAGGGTCATGGCCCCGTTCAAACTCCCCACTCCTCCTTGTTTTCAGAGAATCCCAATGAAGGATTTATAATTCTTACACGGCTCAATGAAAATGGAGATTCCCGCCTTCGCGGGAATAACGGTTCTTACGGACGGATTCTTTCTTCCTCGTTCCTCATCTCCGAAGTTCGGAGAGAATGACGGTTCGAACAGTCTTGCTGCTCCGATACTTCGGAGCGTTTCAGCATCCCTTCGGTAACTGCAGTAATTCGTAAATTAAGTGTGCATATTCAATGGTGCTTCGAACGGACAGACCCTGATACAAGCTCAGGGTGACGGTTAGTTATTGATCTATGGACTTTTCAAAATCGTATATTTACGTATCAAATCGTATCATTTATTTGAGTAATGGATCGTATCATTATCGTATATAATCGTATCAAATCGTATCATTTTTAAATTAGATTGATTAGATTTGAATTGTGATAACGAATGTCTTCAACTTTAAAATCGATCTTAATTGGCAATTAATAGGCCTTATCAGCCAAATTGATCGCTTTGATGCCTCTTGGTCTTCGATAGAAAAAAAGGAAGGCCAAAGTCTGAAAGAATTGAAATCAATTGCCACCATCCGCAGTGTTGGTGCTTCTACCCGAATAGAAGGCTCAAAAATGACTGATGAAGAAGTCGATGTACTTCTCAAAAACATCGATATCACCAAACTTACCGACCGTGACGCGCAAGAAGTAGCTGGCTACTTTGATGTATTGGATCTAATTAGCGAAGCTTATTCTGACATTCCCATTACGGAGAATAGCATTAAAAACCTCCACAAAACCTTATTGAAATATAGTGAAAAGGATATTTGGCACAGAGCAGATTATAAACAGCACAGCAACATAGTTGAAGCTAATTTACCTGATGGCACCAAACAAATCATTTTTCAGACAACCGAACCGGGTTTTCCAACACAAGATGCGATGGCCGCTTTAATGGAATGGTACAAAAAGGATAAGGATACACATCCGCTGGTAAAAAGTGCGCTATTGGCTTATGACTTTGTGAGCATTCATCCTTTCCAAGATGGCAATGGAAGGTTAAGTCGTTTACTTTCTACTTTGGCTCTCTTGAAGCATGGCTATCATTGGATTCAGTATGTGAGTTTAGAACATGAAATCGAGTCTCAAAAGAACAAATACTATCAAACCTTGCGCTCTTGCCAAGCACAAAGACCCAATGAAGACGTTTCTCTTTGGATAATTTTCTTTTTTGAAGCCTTGGTTAAAGTCCAAAAGCAGTTGATACAAAAATTAGAGCGGCAAGGCAGCTTATCAGCGCTTTCTCCTAAAGAAAAATCAATTTTGGTTTTTATAGGTGAAAGGCCCGGCAGCAAATCTGGTGAAATTGCCGAAAGGCTAGATATCCCTAATCCAACAGTTAAAAGGATTTTAGCACAAATGGTAAAAGTTAATTTGTTAGAGAAACATGGGGCTGGGGCTGGGACTAATTATTCAGTGGTTTAAACGCTGTTTAGCCCTAAAAGCAGACAGAGTCCTATATCTCATAATGAGTCACAGGTTCGGAGAACCTGCGACAGTTGGATTCGCCAATAACTGCCCTAGTCCACTCCTCCTCGTTTGTAACGAGGAGGTCTAAATCAAGCATTTATAATCCTTACAAAATGAAGATTCCCGCCTTCGCGGGAATGACGGTTCGAACGATTATGCTGCTCCAATGCTTCGGGCAGGATGACGGTTAGTTGGCTATGGTCTATTAACCATGGACTATCGACTTATATTACATATTCCTTCTGTACTGCCCACCTACCTCAAATAATGCAGAAGTGATTTGTCCTAGCGAGCAATACTTGCAGGCTTCCATCAATTCTTCAAACATGTTATCGTTTTGAATGGCTGCTTTCTGAATCCTTTCGATCATTTCTGCAGTGACATCAGCATTACCTTTGTGTAACTCACCTAACATAGAGATTTGATATTCCTTCTCTTCTGGGGTTGCACGAATCACTTCTTTAGGCAAAACAGTTGGAGAACCTTTTGAGCTCAAGAATGTATTCACTCCGATGATCGGGAATTCGCCTGTATGCTTCAGGG
>JBLIES010000284.1:0-3077 GCA_047633135.1 Roseivirga sp. | reverse complement strand
AAGATAATCGTGGAAGATTAATGAAATTTTCTTTCAATGGCCTCCATAAATGCTTCTATTTCGTCACTGTCCATTTTCCATCCTTCATTAAATGTCATTGCTATATTAATTGCTTCGTTCAAGCTGGCAGCAGCATCGATTTGAGACAGTGCTTCAGACATTAGTGCCTTATCACCTTTAAAAAGCGTGTTTGTAAACATGATTCGCTCATTGAGACTCAGACTTTTATCAATTGATTTTATGATTGTTTTCTGAAGCTTTTCCGCTAATGTGGTGCCGTTAGAAGGACCATTAAATTTATCATTTATTGTTTCAACCTGCTTTTTGTTTGGTTCAGTTGGTTTGATGTAAAGGCTTTGTTTTGGGCCTTCAACAGTATCGTAATCAACTGTGGGTGCTGGTTTTGTAGGGGTTTCTGTTGTAGTGAATAACATTTCTAATTTATCGCTGGCATTCAGCTGATCGAGAAAGTCGGTAGGAGAAACGGTCTCGAAATCTGCCAAAAGTCCATTAAGGTGCTTCTCTAAATTCGATACGCTAACGTCTTTAGTCCATAATTCTTTAAAGACTTGTTGGTGGCACTTGATATATTTTAAATCTCCTTTTAGGAAATTAGGATTGCTCTCCACCGACAGTTTAATACAGGTTTTAGGATCGAACATCAACAAAGTGCTTTCTTCTAACGCCTCAATTAAAAGGGGTTCTAAATTGATTCTGCTTATGCTAATATGGTTAGACAAAAGGTCCATGAATGTACTGAGTCCTTTTTTAACCTCTTTATTTTCGAAATCAAAGTAAGGACTTTCAAGCTTTTGCATTTCATCTTGCCACTTGCTAAAAAGACCTCTTACAACAAATGAATTCACTTGTCCCACTTTTGTGACAGTACTGAGCGATTCTCCATCGATTTTCTCCTTTTTTATGAATAATTTTGAACAAATTAGGGCGGCAACTTGGGTTGAGAAAGTGGATATTGATTCGTGCTTTAGCTTGTAGCTCATTGCTTATTTCTTTTGATTTGTAAATATAAAACTATGGCGAATATCATTATTGAAAACTTGAATAATAAAGAAATCTCTAGTTCAGATAACTCTAAAACTGTGCTGGATATTATTCACGAAAACGGAATTGACTGGATGCACGCGTGCGGAAAGAAAGGGAGATGCACAACTTGCAAGGTAATTGTGGTCGAAGGAGCAGAAAATCTTTCAGCAATTGAAGAGATAGAGCGGAAAGTTTTTGAAGCCGGAAAACTTGTTGAGGGAGAACGCCTTACTTGTCAGGCTCACCTTTTTGGGGACATAAAAGTACGGGTAACAGACAAGAACAAATTTCCACATATGGAATATTCTGCATAATAATGTTTTTAGAACCTCAAGGAAATATAGCTGGTGAACACGCCTCGGGATCAATCGAGGTGGTTTGCGGATGCATGTTCTCTGGTAAAACTGAGGAATTGATTCGAAGATTGCGCAGGGCTGATATTGCAAAGCAGAAGGTTGAGATCTTTAAACCTGCTATAGACACTCGCTATGATGATGAGAAGGTGGTTTCTCACAACAAAACCTCTATTCGGTCTACTCCAGTTCAGTTTGCCTCGGACATTCTGCTGCTTTCTGGCGAAAGTGATGTGGTAGGGATTGATGAAGCTCAGTTCTTTGATCATCAAATCGTAGAGGTTTGTCGTACTTTGGCCAATAGCGGTAAGCGCGTAATTGTGGCTGGTTTAGACATGGACGCGCAGGGCAATCCTTTTGGTCCAATGCCGAATTTATTGGCGATTGCCGAATTCGTAACCAAGTTACACGCCATCTGTACAGTAAGTGGGAGTCTTGCTTCTTTCTCCTATAAACTCTCGGATTCTGATAGAACTGTTGAGATAGGTGAAACGGATATTTACGAAGCGAGAAATAGAAAATATTTCTATCAAGGCCTTGATGAAAAGAGGAGGAAGAAGTGAGCCTTTTCAGAAAAACTTTTTTGTTTTTTGCCTTTGCTGTCAGCATCAGCATGGTGTGTGCTCAAGGCCCTATTCCAATTTTTACATGGCGGTCGCATATAAGTTATAACCAAGTAATTGATGTAGTTGCAGCAGAAGACCGAATTTATGCCGCCTCGCCTAACGGTTTGTTTTTCGCTGATTTAGAGGATAACACAGTCAACAGGCTGACCAAAAATAATGGACTTTCAGCGGTAAGTATTGGGGCCATTGGTTTTGATCCTATTTCAAAGACTCTGGTCATAGGCTATTCGAATGGAAATATTGATTTGCTGAGGGATAATCAGGTGGTGAATGTTCGTACGGTGCTTCAAGCCCCTACTACCACGAACAAATCATTCAAAAAAGTGAACATCAACAATGGCCAAGCATACCTTTCTGGGGACTTGGGCATTATTGTGCTAGACTTAACAATTGATGAAATAACTGAATCCTACCTGAACCTCGGTGAAAATGGGCAAGCGGTCAGCATTAATGATATCGTTTTTACAACAGACAGTATCTACGCGGCAAGTGATGATGGTATTTTGTCTGCCGCTTTGAATTCCCAAACGAATAAGCAAGATTTTAATAATTGGAATAGGGTTTTTCAGGGCATAAACTTTGAACACATTGTAGCCAATGCTAGTCGGCTCTATGCGAGTTCTCAAACTGATATATTTAGCGAAGACAACGGTGTTTGGGGGTATTTACTTTCTGCTAACCAAAATATTAAGGCGCTTTCGAGTATTAACGAACAGTTATTTCTACTGACATCTGCCCACCTTTCTTCCTTAGAAAACGGTGCGCTAAGGGCGGTTCATAGTTTTGATCAAAATACCGTTGGCAAGAACGATTTGATTTTCCACCGAAATAATTTTTGGGTAGGAGACGCCTTTCAGGGTTTAATTCAAATTGACAATGGGATTGAAGTGTCTTACAAACCTTCTGGCCCTAGTACAGATGATACCTGGGCGATTACGAAAGTAGGGGACCGATGGGTCAAGTTGTCTGGAGGTTTCGATGAAAGTATAAATAGTCGCAATGCAGAGCCATTTATTTCAACCTTCGATTTTTTGAATGGTTGGAGCTCGACCAT
>JBLIES010000283.1:0-3092 GCA_047633135.1 Roseivirga sp. | reverse complement strand
CAGTTGCCTTTAGAACGATGTCCGATCCATCAAAAGAGTTTTCAACAATTAGAGTTTGGGGTACAATTGGTTGGATCACAGCTGGGTTGGTCATCGGTTTTATATTCAAGTGGGATTCACAAATTGCTATAGGAGAGGGAATGCTGAAGAACACCTTTTTCATGACATCCATCGCTTCTGCCATGCTTGGCATTTTCAGTTTTACTTTACCAAAAACACCTCCGATTGTTGAGAAAGACGAGAAAATCAAAATTAAAGACATTCTAGGTCTCGATGCCCTTAGTATGCTTAAGGATCGTAACTTCTTAATATTTTTCGTTTCATCAATCCTTATCTGTATTCCACTTGCATTTTACTATCAAAACGCCAATCCTTTTCTTACTGAAATAGACCTGTCTTTGAATATTTTTAATCAAGAAATTGGACCCACCGCTATAATGACATTAGGTCAAATATCTGAAGTCCTTTTCATGCTTTTATTACCCATATTTCTTCTAAAATATGGGATTAAAAAGACGCTCCTCTTCGGAATGATCGCTTGGGCAGTGAGGTACTTACTATTCGCCTTCGGAAACCCTGATGAATTAACATTTATGTTAATCACAGGTATTGCCCTACACGGTATTTGTTATGATTTCTTCTTTGTTTCAGGTCAGATTTATACCGATTCAAAAGCTGGAGAGAAATTCAAAAGTTCAGCCCAAGGGCTAATCACACTCGCAACTTATGGTGTAGGTATGCTTATTGGTTTCTGGGTAGCAGGTCAGATTTCAGCTTACTACACCGTTGGCGAACTGCACGAATGGCAAAACATTTGGTTAATCCCAGCAGCATTTGCAGTATTAGTTTTCTTACTCTTTGCTGCTACTTTCAAAAATGAAAAAATTCAATACGAAGAAAAATGAGCTATAAAAGAATAAGATTAGGAATGATTGGAGGCGGCCACAGCTCCTTTATAGGTATTGTACATAGAATTGCTTCATATATTGGAGAACAATATACTTTAGTGGGTGGAGCTTTCGACACCGACTTCGAAAGAGCTGTAGATTTTGCTAAGGCATTAGAGTTAGATCCCTCTAGAGCTTATCCCAATATTGATGCATTTGTCGCTGGCGAAACCGCCTTACCTGCTGATAAGAGAATTGAAGCCGTTGTGGTGGTAACACCCAACTTTCTACATTACTCTATGGCCAAGCAGCTTATTCAAGCTGGCTTTCATGTCATTTGCGAAAAGCCTGTCACCAACACCGCAGCCGAGGCGATAGAATTAGAAAACCTTGTCAATAAGCACAAAGTAGTTTTTGCATTAACCCATACTTACACTGGCTATCCAATGGTGCGCCAAATGAAGTCAATGATTGCCTCAGGAATTATTGGCGATGTGCATAAAGTGGATGCGCAGTATTATCAAGGCTGGATCAACCCAGTGATTCACGATAAAGAAAAGAGAAAAGAAGTTTGGCGCTTAGACCCTGCCAAAGCGGGACAAAGTTGCTGTATGGGCGATATTGGGGTTCATGCCTTTAATATGATTGAGTACACTACAGGTTTAACCACCACCAAGGTACTGGCAGACTTGAACACACTGTACGATGACAACCCATTAGATATTGACGGCACAGCAATGTTGAGATTTAGCAATGGAGCCAGCGGCTTAGTCCGTGCCAGCCAAATTGCTACTGCGGAAGAAAATAATTTGAGGATCGCTGCTTATGGTAAAAAAGGAGCTCTAAAATGGGAGCAAGAGAACCCTAATTATCTTTATTATTTACCAGAAGGAGGCATCATGCAGGTGCTTAAACCCGGGCATGACTATAACAGCGAACTTTCGAAAATCAGCACTAAAATGGCCCCAGGGCATCCAGAAGGAATATTTGATTCAATGGCCAACTTATATTTAGGAGCCGCCAAAGCCATCAGAGGTGAAGACTATATCGATGGCGCTTTCCCTACAATTCGTGATGGTGTAAGAGGAATGAAATTTATTGAAGCAGTTTTAGCTTCGAACAAAGAAGGCAATACTTGGACAGAAATAGTAGATTAAAGGATGAAGACAATTAAAGGACCCGCTATATTTTTAGCACAATTTGCAGACGATAAGCCCCCGTTCAATTCATTGGCCAACATGGCTAAATGGGCAAGTGACTTAGGCTATAAAGCCGTACAAATCCCTACTTGGGATGCTCGATTGATTGACCTCGAAAAAGCATCAAAAAGCCAAACTTACTGTGATGAGTTAACAGGAACACTCGCGGAATACGGCCTAGAAGTAAGTGAGTTATCAACTCACTTACAAGGTCAGTTGGTAGCCGTGCACCCCGCTTATGAAGAACTATTCAAAGGTTTTGCTCCTAAAGGCATGAATGCCAAACAGCGGAACCTTTGGGCCATCGACCAAGTAAAAATGGCAGCTGTTGCCTCTAAAAATCTAGGGTTAAAGGTTCACGCTTCCTTTTCTGGTGCTTTGGTTTGGCCTTACTTCTATAATTGGCCTCAAAGGCCAGCGGGTTTGGTAGAAAAAGGCTTTGCCGAACTCGCCAAACGATGGTTACCTATCCTGAACCATTTTGATGAAAATGGAGTGGATTTGTGCTACGAAGTGCACGCAGGTGAAGACCTTCATGACGGTATTTCTTTCGAAATGTTTTATGAGGCAACCGGGAAACACAATAGAGTGAAATTACTCTACGACCCCTCTCACTTTGTCCTCCAGCAACTCGATTACCTAGCCTACATCGATCATTACCATGAGTTTTTCGGTATGTTCCATGTTAAGGATGCTGAGTTCAATATGAACGGGAAATCAGGAGTATATGGCGGTTACCAAGATTGGAGAGAAAGGCCCGGTCGGTTCAGATCAATTGGCGATGGTCAAGTAGATTTTCAAGCTATCTTTTCTAAACTCACACAATATGGCTACGATGGCTGGGCGGTTTTAGAATGGGAATGCTGCATTAAATCTCCAGAGCAAGGGGCCAGAGAAGGAGCACAATACATTAACGATTTTATTATTGAAGCCACACAGAAGAATTTCGATGATTTTGCAGATGCAGGCATTAGTGATGAAGAATTTAAAAAACTTTTAGGCATAG
>JBLIES010000282.1:0-3104 GCA_047633135.1 Roseivirga sp. | reverse complement strand
TCAGATCGAGACTATTTCTGGAATAGCCAGAAATATAACCAAGGTCCATAGGGCCGATTTAGAAATTAAACAGTTTGAAAAAGAGCAGATCCTCCTCCTTAAGGCTTTTCCCGATTTCATCTTAATCTTAAATAAAGAAGGGAAAGTACTTAGTCACTACAATAATAATGTGGAATTTAAAGAGGTGGCATCTAAAATCGGAAATGGTAAAATGATTGCCGATGTTTTTCCTCCAGATGTTTTTAAGGTACTCGAAGGTGGGCTTTCCACAGCTCAGGAGTCAGGGGAGTTAAATACTGTGGAGATCAATATCAACATTGAATCTCAAGTTCATCATTGTGAAGGGAGAATGGTAAAGCTGACGGACGATAAAATGCTCTTAATTATAAGAGATATATCAGCTCAGAAGAAATTAGAAAGTAGTTTAAGAGAGGCTAAAGATCTTGCAGAGGAGGCTAATTTGCTCAAATCTAACTTTATAGCCACAATGAGTCATGAAATCAGAACTCCAATGAACGGTATCGTTGGTATGACCAATCTTCTGCAGGAGACATTGATGAATCGTGATCAACGTGATTACGTAGAGACCATCAAAGTGAGTAGCGATATTCTACTCAGAATCATCAATGATGTTTTAGACTTCTCTAACATCGAATCAGGTAAAATTCAATTAGAAGAGTCAGTTTTCGACCTTAAAAAGGTAATTGATGAATCGCTAAGCCTCGTTGCTTATGAGGCCAAGGGTAAAAATGTTGGCCTTAATCTGCTGATTGATGAGGACGTGCCCGTGTTCATTTGTTCAGATCGTGTTCGGTTAAGGCAAATCCTCATGAACCTATTGTCTGATGCGGTTAAGTTCACTGAAAAGGGTTTTGTTACAGTGAAAGTCAGTGTAAATAATGTTAATATAGAAACTGTTGACCTAGAATTTAAGGTCAAGGATACAGGTATTGGTGCTTTAGACCAAAACCTTCACAGGCTTTTCAAACATTTTTCACAGGGAGATTCATCACTGTCAAAAAGGTTTGGAGGTAGTGGGATAGGCTTAGCCATAGTAAGGAATCTGGTCAAGCTATTGCAAGGTAAGATTGAAGTGGAAAGTCAAGAAAATGAGGGTACTGAATTCAGGTTTAACATTATAGCAAAATTGGTTTCCTCCAAAGCCATTGAATCAGTATCAAAAGTAAGTGAAAAGCAAATGTTTGAAGGTAGAGGACCTTTAACCCATGTGATCTCAGATAAATACCCATTAAAAATACTTTTGGCCGAAGATAATGGGATCAATAGTAAGCTTATTTGCTTAATCCTAGAGAAGATGGGCTACCGGCCAGACATAGCCAAAAATGGGAGGATTGCATTGTCTATGTTCAATGAAACACCTTACGATGTTATACTCATGGATATTCAAATGCCAGTGATGGATGGGATACAAGCTACACAAGCGATAAAACAACTGAATTTAGAAAAACCACCATATATCATAGGCCTGTCTGCAAATGCTTTTGAAGAAGATATAGCGCATGCACTAAGCATAGGAATGGACGAATATTTTGTAAAGCCAATCAAGTTCGAAGTATTAAAAGGAAAATTAATTCAGGTAGGACAACAGCAGTTTCCTTTTGTCTCTTAAGTTTCATGCCTACTTTTGAAACATGAATTATTTCGTTACCGCCATAGGGACAGACAGTGGTAAAACACTAGTTTCGGCCATTCTTGCAGAAGCACTTAAAGCAGATTATTGGAAGCCAGTTCAGGCTGGATTCCCAACCGATACGGAAACAGTTAAAGGTTTAGTAGACAATGGCATGACTAGTTTCCACCCAGAGACTCATCTGCTTAAAATCCCTGCATCTCCTCATGCAGCAGCACGGTACGAGCACCTGACCATACAGTTAGATGATTTCGTTTTGCCAGTTACTGACAATGAAATAGTAATCGAAGGAGCGGGCGGAGTGATGGTGCCAATCAATGACCATGATTTCGTCATTGATATCGCTCGAGAGTTATCCTGCCCGGTTATATTAGTGTCTAACCTTTACTTGGGCAGCATCAATCACACATTACTTACGGTTGATTATCTCAAAAGGAATAATATCCCTGTGAAAGGGATCATATTTAATGGCGAATCTAACTTAGAAAGTGAAAATATAATTGAACAACACTCAGGTTATAAAGTACTTTTGAGACTGCCGAAATTAAGTATTGTGAATAAGGAAATTGTTAAATATTGGGCAGACGAACTTCTTTTGAATTGGTATGAGTAATTGGGTAGAAAGGGATAAAGAAGCTATTTGGCATCCATTTACTCCTTTGAGAGGGATGGAGAATCCATTGATGATTACCGAAGCAAGTGGAGTCTACTTAACAACAGAGCAGGGTGAAAAGATTATTGACGCCATCTCTTCTTGGTGGGTTAATCTTCATGGGCATAGTCACCCGCACATTGCCAAAGCAGTTGCGGAGCAATCGGCTAAACTAGAACACGTGATTTTTGCTGGTTTTACTCACGCACCGGCTATTCAGTTGGCGGAAAGATTGCTCGAAATTCTTCCAGAAAATCAAAAGAAAGTTTTTTACTCTGACAATGGAAGCACGGCCACCGAGGTAGGGATTAAAATGGCGCTCCAGTATTTTTTTAATCAAGGAATAGATAAGAAGAAAATTATAGCAATTGATGGAGCCTATCACGGTGATACTTTTGGGGCAATGTCAGTAGGAGAAAGAGGGCCATTTACCGAACCCTTTAACCCATTTTTATTCGAAGTAAATTTTATTGATTTTCCTTCTCCAGAAAAGGAAGAAGAGGTTTTTCAGCAGTTTCAAAGCTTTATAGCAACTCAGGAGATTGCCGCTTTTATTTTTGAGCCTATTGTGCAAGGGGCTTCGGGGATGAAAATGTACAGCATCGAGTTGTTAGATCGAATGATCGCCCTCGCCCAAACCAATGATGTGATCTGTATTGCTGATGAAGTAATGACAGGCTTCGGTCGTACGGGTAAATTATTTGCTTCTGACTGGTTAGTGAACAAACCCGATATTTTTTGTCTTTCCAAAGGCCTGACAGGTGGTGCAATGGCCATGGGCGTAACTACTTGCACTGATAA
>JBLIES010000281.1:0-3115 GCA_047633135.1 Roseivirga sp. | reverse complement strand
ACGCACCACACTCCCTCTAACCGTAAGAATGACTTGCCTATTGGTTGGGTCATTCGTAATCAAGGTGACCGTTTTATTCTGGCCACCTAATTTACCAGCACTATTAAATTTGACATCCACCTTGCCACTTTCACCTGGCGCTACTGCAGTTTTAGAGTAAGTCGGCACCGTACATCCACATGATCCGCGTGCAGAAAGTATATTCAAAGGCGCTGTTCCATTATTCTTAAATGTAAAAGTATGGCGAATTGTATCTCCCTGAGAGATTACACCAAAGTCGAATAGCTTTACCTCAAATTCAATTATTGGCGCTATTTGAACGCTTGCCTCTTGCGCCAAACTTGCAAATGTGATTAATATAGCAAAAAAGGTGATGCTGATTTTTTTCATAAGCTGTAACTAATTGTTCTAAAGTCGAATACCGAAACTAAAGTAAGAACTAATTATCACTTACTGCAACATTTATAAAATCGATCAGCGGCAAAATAGCCCTATACGATTCAATTACGGTGACCCTAAATTCATCACTAAGAATATCTGCCTTGGTGATAGGCCGGATGGCTGCGAAAGACTTCAACCGCAATAAGTGAATAAATTCATGCTCTTTATCAAATCCCTTAGGGGTAGTTTTTAGAGCATCCTCCTGATACAAATTAAACCAAGATTTAAAAGGGTCTGAAGCTAAAACTTTCTGAAGCTTGGCGCCTTCATAATCAATTTCTGTTCTCACTTTTTTCAACTTTTCACTGTCAGGATGCCATAGACCACCAGCAATCATAGTTTCATTGATTCCTAAATGAATGTAGAAGTCTGCAAGTCCTTTACCATGACCGAAGCCTATACCAAAGTGGTCTTTATAAGTAGGCCGCTCTGGATGAAACATTAGATTGTTGTTAATTCTGTTGATCGACTTTCGTGCATTAGGCTGAACTATTCGTGGGTCAATTTCTTTAAGTTCATCCAAAATTGGATCAAAAATCTCTTCTAAAGTTGTTTTGGCTTGGGTGTAACGCTTTCGGTTAGCATCCATCCATTCCTTAGAATTATTACGGTTAAGGTCTTCTAAGAATTCAAATATTGATTGCTTTGACATTGTGTTTATTTTTGGGTCAATGAAATACCATTCATATCTGTGGTTAAATATTCAGTCATTAAATCGAAAAAGGGTCTGAGGTTCAAGAAAGTGGCTGTTACCTTTTCAGCAAAGTCTTTACTCAGCACTTCTTTATCACTAAAACTTCGAAAGCAATACATCGTCTTGAATTTTAATAAATCCAACGCAGGGTGATCTTTCTCAAAGCCTTTCGGTGCTGTCTTTAGCTTATCCCCCATCAACTGTCCAAAGGTATTTCTGAAACCGTCACTCACCAGCAAATCTCTTAACGGCTGATCATCAACAGCAATATGGTCTCGGATTAATTTGATGTCCTCAGTATTTGGATTGTAGAAACCGCCACCGACTATAGTCGCTCCTGGTTGAATCCTGAAATAGTACCCTCCTCTCAAATCTGGCTTCACTCTATTAAAACTACCTGCCCAACGAGGATTGTAAGGGCTTTTGTCTTTAGAAAACCGAACATCTCGGTAAATGCGCATAAGGCTCTTCTTTCCACTGACCGTAGAGATCTGATCAACTTCGGTAAGCAGTGCTAACAGTTGGTCTGCAAAAACCATGGTATTCTCATGCTCCGACTGGTACCATGATTTATTCTCATTAAACCAATCTCTGTCGTTGTGTTGAGCAAGCTGGGTTAGAAAGTTGAGGTTAGAAGGGCTTATGAGCGACATACTGAAAATAAGTTTGTTTAAACGAAATCCCAATTATAGGTTTTCTCTTTGATGCTGAAACCTTTGAACTCCGGATTATCAAGGTAAGTTTGATCAAAATCATTTCGATACCAAACAAAAATGGACGAACAAGTCAATTCTTTTTGGGACGAGTTGACCAAAAACTCTTGTGCTACGAAATTCATTTCTGCCGATTGAAGTTGCTCCTCGATTCGGTCTGATTGGTAAAATGCGATAGGCGGACAGGACAAACCACCACAGTTCAGTGTAAAATGAATGCGAGGATCAAATTTATTTGGCGCACTTTTTAGGCGCTTCTCTTCCAATTGAAATTGATTTTGATCACGATTAATTCTCGGCCTATTCCTCCTTAAAATACCGTGTTCAATATCATCAAGCGCAAACATACTCCCACCAATATTGACCCTCAATTCAGTGAAAAAACTCGGTAGTTCTCGTACCGTTTTTTGGAGCCTAAATTTGATGATAAAATAAATAGTAAGTCCGTTATAAACATTGATCCAGAAGGCTAACTTTTCTTCATCGCGTTTTAATTGATCAAGAGGATATAATTGTATCATTTCAAGATGAGCCCTTGACCAACCAAAATCAACGTTGCGATCTTCAAGGTAACTGATCAAAGCATTTTTCATCTCCTTTGAGAATTGTTGATCGTCAAAAATCATCTATGGTCATTGTAAATATGAGGTTTTAAGACTGCACCAATTTGACCTAAATCATCGGCAGTAAGCTTACTCGATTCGTATAAGTTCAAGGCATCGGTCAATTGGTCTTGAGTCCGCATTCCTAAGACCACAGAAGTTACCGCAGGATGTTTTAAAACCCACTGTAAAGCAATGTGACTAAGTGCTGTTTTATCAGTGGAGAATACACACATTTTATTCAACAGTAAATCGATGCTCTGCTTACCATAACCTAAATAATCAATTGATTCCTTCCCTGCCAATACGCCTTTAGCCAAAGCGCCTCTCACCATTATGCCAATCCCATTGTCCTGTAATAACGAAAGCACGCTTTCCTCTGATCGCCTGTCCAACAAACTGTATTGAAGCATATTGGTTGATATATTAGCATTTGATACAAAATCACGGATAACGTTCGGCCGAATTGAAGACAATCCATAATGCCTGATCTTGCCTTGTGTCTTTAATATCTCGAAAGCCTCTACCACTTCTTCCCTATTGTCCTCAATAGTTCCACCATGCAACTGATATACATCTATATAGTCTGTTTGCAATCTTTTCAGGCTTTCATCACAGGCCTTCAGAATATAATCTTTCGTAGGGTTCCATACCCAGCCATTCGT
>JBLIES010000280.1:0-3167 GCA_047633135.1 Roseivirga sp. | reverse complement strand
GCTATGGGTGAAAAAGAAGGAGGCTCCATTGCGCAGTTCGATGTTACCGCGCGCTTTCGTTGGCTCACCGCTACCAGAAGTTCGGCCCTTCAGGTTTCTAAAACCCATGCGGGTCTATCCTATGATTTGGAAAAAACAACCCAGCGACTGTTTGAGGAATTGGTCTTATAATAGTACTCAGGTGTCTTTGGTCTTCTGGTTTTGTCTGCCTTCGGGGGTGAATGGTGTTGTAGCCATAGGCAAACTGAAGATGAATTGCATTTGGAAACAATTGTTGGGCTCCGCTACATGGTTTTGTATTACGCAGCTTATGGATTGAATGGAAAAGAAATGAATAGTTCATTCAGAACATAACAGGCTACTGTAATAGACTTGAGTACAAATAAATTGATCAATGGCTTTCAGTTGGGACTCCAATTATTTTCATAAGGTGACAATGGCTTTATTAAAATACCAGCACCCTTCGCTTAAGGGAAAGAGGAAACTATCAACGTGCCATCAAACTCAACCTTGATTTTTCAGGTGTATATTGTCTAAAGAAGCCAGTAATATTTAATACTTTGTATCAAACCTTTTTTAGTAGATGGCCCTAATCAGCAAAAAGAAAATCCCATTCGAAATTAATGAAGCGCTTAGGGCATATCTTATTCGTTACAAGCGAGTGATGGAAGTGCCGATTCAGTACAGTGATTTAATGAGGTATGATAATGCAATTCCTTTGTACAACTCCAAGGGGGATGATACGCTCTGGAAAACGGTTTTCTATCCACAAGATGACATGAAAGACATCTATTTGGCCCTGAAGAAAATCTATTCTTTATTGATGGCCGATGGCGATGAGAGTGTCATGACGCACCTAAAAGTAGATAGGGTAGACCTTTGTGCTTTTGGCAACACCCAACCTTTCAGGGTGCGCATTGTGAATCAAATCAACGACAACTTCGATTACTTTTATGTGAAAAATGCTGATGCTTCCAGGGTTTATGGACTAGAACTAGAGCATCTACTTTCGCCTAATAGAATGAGCTATGTAGTTCATCAAAATACTTTAATCGAAGAACATATAGTTGGTATTCCGGGTGACGAGTTCATCAAAAACCACATGAACAGTGATCTGCTCAATGAAATTAGGCTGGCAAAAGAGTTTGTAAAGTTCAATGAGCGCTGTTTTGTTCGCCTACTTGGCGACATGCATTCAAGTAATTTTGTGGTCAACGTTACTCCCGATTTTGAAGAAGTGACTTACCGATTAAAGGCCATAGATTTTGATCAACAGTCTTATGAAGGAAGAAAGAGCGTTTACCTGCCGCAGTATTTTAAACAGAATAATCAACTGATTAAACTAGGCTTAAAACATATGACACCTGCTACGGTGAAGCAGTACCAAAAAGAAGAACGCTCTTTAATCGCTAATCGCCTTCGGATAGCCCGATTCAGGGTAATGGACCTTCTAAATGCCATGGTGAAAGACAAGCTTTCTTTTCCTGACAGAATCGAGCAGCTTAGAAAGGAACTGTCTCAATATTATGATGAACCCAATTTTTTAAAATGTACGAATATGGGTCAAATCGTAAAACTCAGTCTTTGGATGGTAATTAAAAAGCCAGATTTGTATAGCGAAAAGTAACTTATGGCTTTCTGTTAATATAGTTAATTAGCGATCC
Organism: Roseivirga sp.; assembly: GCA_047633135.1. Classification (GTDB taxonomy): domain Bacteria; phylum Bacteroidota; class Bacteroidia; order Cytophagales; family Cyclobacteriaceae; genus Roseivirga. The sequence continues at coordinate 1,503 of JBLIES010000280.1, read as the reverse complement.
ACTTGGTTATTGTCTAATAAGCCTTTTTCTTGTTTTTACGGAAGAAGGTGCTCCTACTTAATTGATAATTATTAAAAAAACACCCCTTGTTAAGGAGGTAAGTAGTGGCCTTTATGCATGAAAAGCCATATTTATGCTTGATGCAGGTGTTATGGTCTTAGCTATTATTTCATCATGTACTGTCCACAGACAATGAGCTTCACCTCAGCAGGCTGAAGTTTATCAAGGAGTTCTAGGGTGATCTACTACAAATCGTTTTTTGTGTTTCTCCTTGGACAGCACTATTTGCGTTGCTCCACAATAAATTACTACTGCCCTATTAAAATGTTCCGTGGGAATACCACCGTCAGCATGGGCGTTAACAATACTTGAAATTCAATTAAAGTCACCATCTAGGCGTTCCTTGTTTTCTTTTTATCGGGCCAGCTCATTTGTAATTGTATAGGTTTTTGAAGGGTCTGGTTATCTACCTCGAATGGAATTACTTCTACGCTACTATACCTTTTGATGACCGGGTAGGTCTTTTTTCTACATTGAATCATAAAGAAGAAACAGAGAAGCAGATGAGAATAATGATTCGGAAGGTGATTTTCTTCTTAAAGATGTTGATATGCTGTTATTTGACTTCCACTTTACCTCAACCTTTCCTTCCAAAGATCTTTCTTATGGCAATAAGTATAAAAATCATGGAGGTGTAGAAAAGGAAAAAGGGGATGATAAAGTCTCTTAGGCCCAAGACTAAAAAGATACTCATGATGAGCAGTTGTGAACCCAAGCCGAGTAGAGAGACTAATGTCATAAACCAATTCGGAAACCAAATGCTTTTTACTGCGCTTCGGTCTAATAAATAAATGGCTTTATCGAACGCACCATAAAGTCCTCGGTAAAGGAAGAAGAGGATGTTTACATTACGCTGTGTTTCACCTTCTAGGGCAATAGGAGGCTGCTTTTCGAAGATTCTACTGGTCGTGTCTCCATCAAATCTATTCCTGAGTATTACATAGTAGTAATTGTAAATGGTGCCTTGTAACTGCATGCCTACAAAAGCCAGTAAAGTGTAGAGGATACTGGCATTGGTGAGGTACCATAATGTAGCGAAGATGAGTGCATTCAGGAGAATATCTGCCACGGAGTCGAGATACCTGCCAGTATAGGAAGGCGTTTCTTTGACTCTTGCCAGTTCACCATCTGCTGCATCTAAGATGGATTTTAGGATTAGGAATAATGCAGCAGCCCAAGCATAACCGTTGATGATACACCAAATCGCAAATACTCCCGAAATGCTAAATGCGATCGTGACATGGATTGGAGTGATTTTAGTTCCCTTGATGAGATGGACAAGTGCTCTTGCTGCAGGCCTTCCGTAATCAGAAATGTCTATGAATTGGTTGTCTTTAGGTAATTTGGGCACTTAATAATTTCAGGTTTGCTCTATTTGTAAGGTAGGGCTTTGAACAAGTGTCCTAGTAATTTTGTTTTAATACTTTGAAAATAATTGCTTAA
>JBLIES010000279.1:0-3200 GCA_047633135.1 Roseivirga sp. | reverse complement strand
AATTTTAGCCTTCCCTTTTACTTTAATAATATACATACCTTATCTCCTGCTTCAGGTGATTAAAGAACCCGAAGCAGGAACTAATGTTTTACCCATTTGATTTGGCGTGGTCAGCTAAAAATTGAGCTAGCCCAGCATCTGTCAGGGGGTGATTTAATAAACCTGTAATTACCTTCAATGGGCAAGTCACAACGTCAGCACCAATTTCTGCACACTGTAATAGGTGAGTGGTATGTCGAACAGAAGCCGCTAAAACTTCGGTAGGATATCCATAATTATCGAAAATCTGAACGATTTGCTCTACTAGCTCCAGACCATCTGCTCCAATATCATCTAGTCTACCAACGAAGGGAGAAACGTAGGAGGCACCTGCCTTGGCCGCCAATAATGCTTGGCCAGCGGAGAATATAAGTGTGCAATTGGTTCTTATTCCTTCTTGTGTAAACGCTTTGATTGCCTTTATACCCTCTTTGATCATCGGGATTTTTACCACGATTTTATCATCGATTTTAGCCAATTCGCGTCCTTCTTTCATCATGCCTTCAAAGTCAGTTGCAATGACTTCAGCACTTACATTGTCATCCACGATATCACAAATGGCTTTGTAATGCGCCATTACTTTGTCATGTCCAGAAATGCCCTCTTTTGCCATTAAGGATGGATTGGTCGTTACACCATCTAACACGCCTAAATCATAGGCTTCTCTGATTTCATCAAGATTTGCAGTATCAATAAAGAATTTCATTTTGATCTATTTTAGATTGGTGAACAATGTAGTACAAAGCTAATGTTTTTGGTTACTCTCTTAGGGCATAGTACGACAAGTTTTTGAAGAAGGATATCATTTCTTTTTGAATGTGATATTTCTATTCCGTGTACTCTTTTTTCTTTACGAGCGCCAAGTAATCATTTTCCAAAGGAAGGTAGCCATATTCATAACAGAAGTAATACGTTGCACCTGCTTTGGTGGTATAAGTGGAGGTGTGGTAATTAAAGTCGAAACCTTTTTCCGTCATTTTATGGCGGGTAGTTTTTGATTTATCTACGGGGTTTAATTCTTCTAAAATTCTCCGATTTTTTCTCAATACGTTGTGAACGTTCCTGACGTAGTTGTTGGAGTCGCTATTCTGTCTGTTGTTGAATGTATTTCGGCACTGGTCTGAGCAGAATTTTTTATCCACCCGACCATACATAGCATCGCCACATTCTAAGCATTGTCTTTCCTCGTTCATGTTGACCAAATGAATTAAACTTTAGTGAATAAAATAAAAGACGGTAATCTATTGAAAAGCAGTGATATATCCAATTGTAAACGTTTACAAACGAATGTTAACCGACTACAAACGCTTAATAACCGAATCGCCTTTTGACAACACCCTTACTTTGCCAATGTCAATTCGAACAAACGAATGAATGACGATAAACTTTAATATATACGATAATGAGAAATTTAAGAAACAGCGTGCAATTGATTGGTAGACTAGGTCAAGATCCTGAAGTAAGAACATTGACTAGCGGTAAGAAATTAACTTCATTCTCAATAGCGACTACAGATGCTTACAAGAATGCGAGTGGAGAGAAAGTAGAAGACACGCAATGGCATAATATTGTGGCTTGGGGGAAAGTAGGAGAGATTGCTGCGGAATATTTGAAGAAAGGTACCGAAGCTTGCATCGAAGGAAAACTTTTACATAGAAGCTACGAGAATAGTGCAGGTGAGAAACGATATGTTACTGAAATCAACATGAACGAACTGCTTATGTTTGGCGGAAAGAAATAATCAATATTTCAGTTTCTGAACAACATCAATGCATGGCAAGAGAATATCTGCCGTGCATTTTTTGGTTAAAACCGATTGTATGGGTTTAATAAAATTTTACAAACTCAAAGATGATTCAGAGAGCTTAATAGGCCATGAAAAGACTAATTACACAAAATATAACTTTCATCATACCACTCAATTTAAGGTGCGCAGTCGTTTTTTATGGGTTAATCTTTCAGATAAGTGGGCTGTATTATTGGTCATTTAGTAGGGCTAAAGTGATAATATGGAATAGGGTTACTCATTTAATTCTCAATGCTATGATTATCAAAGCGGAACGTTTTATCGCTTTTATACTGGCTCCGATGCTTTGGAGAAAGGAACTAAAATCATAAGGTTAGACACTTCGTAAACTCAGAATAAGAAGTCTAGAGGTTTTCGGGGTCAGAGGTACTTCCTTCCGAAGCCGTGGAGTTAAGAATTTGCGACAGCCGATTAACTACAGCGTTTTCGCGACCTAAATAAATAACCTTAAATTCTTTTGATGAAGAGAGTCGCTTGGCATGGTCGGGTTGAGATACCATGCCGTTTAGGTACAGGGAGTAAAGTTCTTTATTGTCTAGTTTAATTAAAGAGGCCAGTGATTGAAATTAGACTGTGGTAAGCCATAAATAGGTCCATAGTTCCGACCACTAGTTTTGATGTTATGGTTGCTTTTGTTGGCGAAATGAGCGTTCGATGATTGTGCGGTATGATTCTCTATGATTCCTGTCTTTAATTACTGAAACCATTGTTGCAAAAGAAAGGGCGCAGCGAATTTTGGCTTGATAAGTACTTTTTACCTAGGCCAATTCCTGTATTGAATGCCGAAAAATATTGGGGATTTTGATGGAGGCTAGACTAGATCGATTCTGCCAACACTTCGGCTGCCTGTGGGTTCAATCGAAACCACAGTTCTGGCTCTATCAGTTCTATTTCAATGATGGCAAGCTCGCCATTATTATCCCTTATGATATCTACTCTTGCTAAAAATGGAGTTGGACGGCAGGCAGCCACAGCTTTTTCTGCAAAAGCCATTTCTTCTTTGCTAGGTTCATAAGGCAATACTTGGCCGCCAAAATCATCTTGTACTCTAAAGTCACCTGGTTTGGCTACTTTCAAAACAGCATGAGTAAACTGGCCACCGATTACGATGAGTGATACTTCTCCTTTTTCTACTACATTTTGTTGAAATGGCTGGAGTATAAAGGCTTCTTTGGTAATTAGGCTTTGGAAAAGGGCTTCGTGTTCGGATAAGTTGTCTTGATTCATTTTATAAGTATGCCTAGATGCACCAGATACACATGGTTTGAGAATGATGTCTTTCCAATCCGTGTTCTCGAGAAGTTGAACTAGAGAAGCCTGGCTTCCTGTTTCAATATAAATTGTTTTTGGAACA
>JBLIES010000278.1:0-3204 GCA_047633135.1 Roseivirga sp. | reverse complement strand
ATAAGAGACCTGGAAGAGACTAGTATTCCAAAGGAATTCAATCTCCCAGATTTTTCTAATAACTGGGAAGAAGATAAAAGTTTCTTTGAGAAGATTTTTAAATCAGCGATAGAGAACGATGAAGAGTATAGCGAAATTATAGCAGCCAAAACCAAGAACTGGGAGGTAGATCGTTTAGCGTTAACCGACCAAATAATCTTAAAAATGGCGATTGCCGAAATGCTTAATTTTCAGAGTATACCTGTTAAGGTTACCATTAATGAGTATATTGAGCTTTCTAAAAACTATAGCACACCAAAAAGTAAGCAGTTTATCAACGGTATACTTGATGTGATAAGTGTAGAATTAAAGACCATAGGCAAGCTTAAAAAGAGTGGCCGTGGTTTGATGGATAATAAATAAAAATTGATGAATAAAGGAGCGAGTAATGTTTTAGCATTTTTGTTAGGGGCTACCACAGGTTTGGTGGTGGGCATATTATATGCCCCAGATAAAGGGTCTAACACACGCGATAAACTAACGTATCAATTAGACAAGTATAAAAAACAATTGGAAGAGCTTATTGAAGACTTATTAAATGGAAAGCATGAGTTTTCTTCTGAGGCGAAGCAAGAAGGTCAAAAAGTAGTTTCTGAAGCGCGTGTCAAGGCCGAGCAGCTTCTGAGCGATGTGGATAATTTAATAGGCCAAATTAAATCAGGAGATAAAAATTAAAAATTTACGATTATGAAAATGAAGTCAACATTATTCAGTCTTGTCGCTTTGGTGTTTTTAGCATCATCTTGCGGTAATCCAGAAACGGAAAAAAGACTTGCGAACTTGGAAAGAAGAGTAAATCAAATGGAAAATGGCGGTGTTGTTAGAAACAACGGGTCGATTCCTTCAACTACTATAGCCAATACACCAGAGGCTAATGTTATCGCTGACGCTGCTTTCAAATGGGATGATACACTACATAATTTTGGTACTATACAACAAGGTGAAGTCGTCAACTATACTTTCAAATTCACCAATGTTGGAACAGAAGATTTGATCATTGAGAGTGCATCTGCATCATGTGGATGTACAGTACCTAGCAAGCCAGAAGGCCCAATTGCACCAGGTAAGACAGGTGAAATTGTTGTTCGATATGACAGCAAAGGTAAAAATGGTCAGCAAAGCCCAGTAATCACCATTGTAGCAAATACTAGTCCTACGCAGACTAGACTTAGCCTAAGAGGTTTTGTACAGACTTCAACAGTACCAGTACCTTAATTTATTTAAATGATAGAAAGTATATTATTACAAACACCCGCAGCTAGTGGGAGCGGTTGGATGCAGCAGCTTTTCTTGTTTGGAGGCATAGCGATTGTTTTTTATTTTTTTATGATTCGCCCTCAACAAAAGAAGCAAAAAGATCAAAAGAACTTTATTAACGACATTAAGAAAGGTGACCGTATTGTTACCATAGGTGGTATTCATGGTAAAATAGCCGAGATGGATGATGATACCGTTACCTTAGATGTTGAAAAAGGTGCAAGGATCAAGTTTGAAAAAAGTGCAATTTCTTTAGAGCCGAGTAAAAAGTTAACAGACAAATCTTAAAAGTATTTGAGCAGTGCGGAAGATATAATCGAAAAGCTTAAAAGTTCTTTCAACACTCCTAACAAAAAGGATACAAAATTGAAGGTGGTAGTTTTATGCATAGTCATATCTACCACCTTTTGGTTTTTTAGTGCCTTGAACAAGCAGGATTACGTAACGCACATCAACTACCCAATAAAGCTGATCTATAATGATTCGCTCTACGTATCTGTTGGGGAATTACCAGATAAACTGCCTTTAGAAGTTACCGGTGGCGGATGGGACTTGATGACAAGGTCTTTTGGTTTTGGAATGAAGCCACTGGAAATAGAGCTTGGGGATCCTTCGAAGAGTGATTTTAAAATGACAAGAACACTGAGGCAAGCAATTGTACTTCAGTTAGAACCGGTCTTAATTAATTATATCCTTTTAGATACACTCAAGTTTAATATTGAACTCAAGGCCGAAAAAGAGATAGCGCTGGCAATTGATAGTACAGAAATCAGCTTAGCTTCCAATTTTAGAATAACTAGTCCAATCCTGCTGGAGCCAAGAAAAGTGAGCGTATTTGGTCCGAAGTCAATTTTGGATACGATCAAAGAGCCTTATAAGATTAGTCTACCCGGCAGGGAATATAGCCAAGTGGTAAATGAGACAATTGATTTGTCCGATTTGAATACAGGGCTGATACGATCTAACATAAGGGAGGTAACACTGTCATTTTCAAGTAAAGAATTCCTTCCTACATCAAAAATAATTGAGATTCAAAAATTTAATTTCGGAGACGCAGGTCCTCAAATATTTCCCTCTAGTATTGAAGTTTTTTATGATTGGGATAATGGTTTACCCTCCCAACCAGACACCTCCGGCATTAGTTTAAGAGTAGACTTGAAAAGAATGGAATCCCGAGATTCTACAATTTTAATTCGAATTGTATCCACCTCTCCATATATCTCCAATATTAGACTTTCTTCTTCTAGTGTTAAGCTGAAATATGAATAGGCCATTAGTTGTAGGCGTTACTGGTGGAATCGGATCAGGTAAGTCGACCGTCTGTCTCATTTTTGAAGCCCTGGGTATGCCAGTCTATTATGCTGACGATCGTGGTAAATTCCTTTTGGTGACTGACGAGAATTTAAAGAACGAGGTAGTCGAAGTTTTTGGGCAAGAAAGTTACGACTCGGAAGGGGGCCTCAACCGAGTTTACTTAGCGGCTAGAGTATTCGAAGATGAAACCGAGTTAGCCAAGCTTAATTCATTGGTTCATCCTGCTGTGGCGATTGATTTTAAGAACTGGACGAAGCAGCAATCAAGCAGAATCGTTCTTAAAGAGGCGGCATTGCTCATTGAAAATGGTTCGTTCGATAAACTAGATTATCTGATTTCGGTAATTGCCCCAGAGGTATTGAGGGTGGAGCGTGTTTTAATGAGAGACGCACACAGAAGCAAGGCACAAGTGAACAAGATCTTAGCAAAACAAGTGAATGATACTCAAAGGAAGCGCTTAAGTCATTGGCTGATTCTTAATGATGGCAAAGAATTGATTACCCCTCAAGTTTTGTCCTGTCTCTCAGGTCTTCAAGAGTTGGCTTTAATGAGGGATGGTAAAGAGATTTGATCTTGATAGAATTTCATCCTAGA
>JBLIES010000277.1:0-3272 GCA_047633135.1 Roseivirga sp. | reverse complement strand
GGCTGGTGCTTTTCGGTGGTGGCGAAGTAAAATAATCTATTGAAAATAAAGATTGGGTATCAAGAATTATTCTTGGTACCTTTTTTTATGTCATAGTATGCCGAGTATTTTATAATTTAGGGGTGATAACATTCTAATGAACCATCCATTTCTCAAAAATAAAGCCCTCATATTCTACACGTCCACATGGATAATTCTAGCGGTGCTTTTTGGCTTTGGGTTACATTATTTCTATGGTTCAGGCACCAAAGAAGCATTTATAGATAGCTTTATTTTTAACGGCATTTTCTTAGGTTTAGGCTTGGCCTATTGGTTTGTGGTCAGGTATAACTCCTTCGACTCCTCACAGATCCTCAATCTCATTGCAAGTCATATGGCAGCCGCTGCTTTATCAGTCGCTGGTGGTGTTTATCTCACGATCAGACTACTTAAAACCATACTGCCTCAAGACGAAATTTCATCAGAGTTACTCAACGCTTCCATGGTTTGGCGTGCGGGTCTTGGTCTACTGTATTATGCTGTCATCATTCTGGTTTACCATTTGATCAAATACTATGATGACCTCAATGAGCGCAACCAACAACAAACGCAATTAGAATCAATGCTTAAAGAGTCTGAATTGGCCATGCTCAAATCTCAAATCAACCCACACTTCATTTTCAATAGTTTAAATTCCATTGCATCGCTCACCATTACAGCACCTGGTCAAGCACGGGAAATGGTGATTAAACTATCAGAATTTTTACGCTACTCCTTAGGCAAGGAGAATAAGCAACTCAATAGCCTTGAAGAAGAATTAGCCAACCTATTGCTTTATTTAGAAATTGAAAAAGTACGCTTTGGTGATCGACTTAAAGTAGAAACCGATATCTCAGAAGAAACAAAAAACCTAGTGCTGCCCAACCTCATTCTTCAGCCTTTGATAGAGAATGCCATAAAACATGGCATCTATGAAAGCCTTGGCGACATTACCATCAGGGTTAACGCAAGTAAAAAAAATGGTGCTTTGCGCATATCCATGACCAATGAATTCGACCCAGAATCCATTAGCAAGCAGGGAAAAGGCATAGGACTAAAAAACGTTCGAGAGCGACTTAGAGTAATTTACGGAGTGCCTAAATTGGTTTTCACCGAAGCAAATGATAACTTATTTACTGTCCGATTGGACATTCCACAACTGAGCGAAAAATGATAAAAGCACTGATAGTAGATGACGAAAAGCTCGCCCGAGACATCATCAAGGCCTATTTGAAAAATTTTCAGCAAATCGAGATCATTGCAGAATGCAGCGATGGTTTCGAAGGCTTAAAGTCCATTCAAGAGCACAAACCCGACCTACTCTTCTTAGATATTCAAATGCCCAAAATCACTGGTTTCGAAATGCTCGAACTGATTGAAAGCCCACCTGTAGTGATTTTCAGTACGGCCTTCGATCAATATGCCATCAAGGCCTTTGAGCTCAATGCCACTGATTATTTACTAAAACCGTATGCCGAAGAACGCTTTATAGGGGCTGTTAAAAAAGCCATTCAAAAAATTGAAAGCGAAACGCCCGCTCAGAAAGAGATTGAAAAGCTAGCCGAAACTCGGGAAGAATTAACCGAAGGCATTGACAGAATGGTGGTGAAAACGGGTAATAAAATCCACATTTTAGCCCTTGATCAAATCACCAACTTCGAAGCGCAAGATGATTATGTAGCCATTCATTCAACACAAGGCAAATTTTTGAAGCTACTTCGAATGAAGCACTTAGAGGACAACCTTCCCCAGGGTGAATTTATCCGCATTCATCGTTCTCATATTGTGTCTATCAAACACATTGAGAAACTCGAACTTTACGAAAAAGACAATTACTTACTTAGCCTTAAAAATGGCGTTCAACTGCCCGTAAGCCGCAATGGGCATGCTAAATTGAAAGAGGTTTTGAAGTATTAGACGGAAGACGTTTAGTTAAATTTTTTTTTGGAGGGAAAAGGTTCTTTAAATTCATAAAAACAAAATTCTAATTCCATTTGAGTATTTTCAATTATGAGAACGCTTTTTCTCTTTGCTTTTCTTTCTTCTTCACTGATCTGTTCTGCTCAATTTGATTTTAAAAGTGACAGTTACAATTCAGTTACAATTGAATACTTGCCAAAACCCAATTTTGATAGGACTCAGTTCCAAATGAGACTTTGGGAAAGCGGTGCACTAATTCCTATTAACTATTTTCTGAGGCTTTCTTTCTCTAAATCTGAAGAATGGCATATCTCTTTGGGAATAATAATTGATTCTCAAGTTTTTGAAAAATACATTTTAGTAGAACAGGATTCACTTAAAAAGCTTTGGGCAGAACTGAATCAACATGAGATATTATCTCTCAAAGATCAAAAAGATGCTCAAGCCTGGATAATTAAAGAAGACAAAAGTCAAAACTTAAATGGGATCAAATACAACAACTTGGCCCATCCGATGGCTCTATTTATATCTTAGAGCTCTTAAAAACCAATAATTCTAAGACAATTACATACCAAAATCCTCATTGGTTTGATGAAAGATTCAAATTCGAAAAAGAGCATTGGATTGCCCCTGATTATGATGAGCTGGTTAAAGTTATAAATAGCCTAGCACCGTACTTCAATCAACCAGAGCAAAGAGAAAAATTGCTGAGACTTTACTTAGAATATTGGAAGAAATAACCCCAGACTACTTCTTCAACTTAGCCTTAAGGTCGTTGAGTTTTAATAAAGCCTCCACTGGTGAGATGGTATTGATATCGAGGTTTTCCAATATTTCTTTGATCTCTAAGAATGTAGGATCAGCCTCAAATAGGTTAAGTTGAAAGTTGTTTTTAGGAATGTCCTTGATTTTATCGCCTGTATTATTTCTGATTTTGTCCTTTTCCAGATGTCGCATAATCTCTGCCGCACGAATTACAACGGGGTTGGGCATGCCCGCCATTTGGGCTACATGGATCCCAAAACTGTGTTCGCTCCCGCCCTCTTTAAGCTTACGCATAAAAATCACTTTGTTACCGACTTCCTTTACCGAAACATTGAAATTCTTAATGGCAGGAAAATCCTCTTGCAGTTGATTCAATTCATGATAATGGGTAGCGAAAAGGGTTTTTGGTTTGAACTTGTCGTGATTATGTAAATACTCAACTATGGACCACGCAATAGAAATACCATCATAAGTACTTGTCCCTCGACCAATTTCGTCCATTAACACCAAACTACGATTGCTGAGGTTGTTAAGAATACTGGCTGTTTCGGTCATTTCGACCATAAAAG
>JBLIES010000276.1:0-3287 GCA_047633135.1 Roseivirga sp. | reverse complement strand
AGCACTATAACACTCAGCAATAGAGACGCTACGTTCTTTGTGATCGATAAATCTAAATATTCAGCATTGTCAGTAGCATGAAGCTCTCCATGCTCAATCATAAAGCCATCTACTTCAATAGGATTGTGATCCGCATCAGCAAACTCCGATGACATGTGTACTTTGAAACCCTTTTCGTAATCATAAATAATGACAGGTAAAGGTATGGTGACATGAGTATGGCCAATGGTAATTAAATGCCATTCGTGCGCATCAGCAATGTGATGCATAATGAATTCAGTGTCTCCACCTTCCTTCTCTTCACCTTCACCTCCACTGGAAGCGCTCAAACCTGTAAGACCAACTAAACTAAAAACAGCGATTAAGAAGCTAATTGTCAGTATTTTGGGTGTATTAATTCTTGGTAGTTTCATCATGGTTTTTAACCCCTAGCTCGAAATTTGGCGCAAGTTAGACAGAATGGTATATATTTCAAACACTAGATAGAATAAATAGATGGCAAAGAAATTAGCGACCCAAAGGATTTGATTTTCTATCCCTAGAAAAAGAGCCGCCCCAATAAATCCCATACTCAAAATTAGCCTCAACACGGTAGTCCCAAGAAAAAGGTTGGTTCTTGATTGAGGGTCTAAATTTTTGAGTCCCCAACTGTTCATGGCTACTATAATCAAAGCCAGAAAAACAGAGAATATCATGATGCCCCATACTCCTGAGTGAATGAGCTTTGCCGTTCCTTCTAATTGTTGAAGTATGTAAATAACGGATGCCAAAAGCGCTGAAATAATCAGGGTGATGGCGATCTGTTTACCCAATTTTTGCATTGGCGCAAAGATAGGAGATTTTGTTCATTCGCAGGCTAATAAAAATACCTCCGCTGCTTTTGATTGGAGTCTAACCTCAGCCCTTGAGAAACACTCAGCCCAACGCTTGTCGTTGGGTTTACCGTCATTCTGAGTGAGAGAATTTCTCGATAGAGAAATAATCGAACGAAAGAATCCGTCTGTCCTTAGCCTCTATGTATTATAATTACCGACTCTTCCCGAACATCGGAACGGTTTCTCCTTTTAATCGAAACAGCTCAGCGTAACGGTTGAAAGTAAGCATTACCTCTTCCCTTTGATGTTCATGGATTGAGCAAGCTTAACAGCTTCATAAGCATTGATAATCCCGCCAGACTTAGAGAGCTTTGAGAAATTAATATCCTGATCGATACTACCAGGCAAAAGGACTTGCAATCCATCTAATTTGTGAACAGAACGCATCAAAATGTCTTTTACCTGCTCTGCATTTAAATCTGGGAAATAAGAAAATAACATGGCCGCAACTCCTGCCGTCACTGGCGAAGCCATACTAGTCCCTTGAGCATCTTGATATTGATTACTAGGTGCAGTAGAGTAAATAGCCACACCTGGAGCAAACAGATCAACCGTTTTATCACCGTAGTTAGTGAAGTTCCCGATATAATCGCCTTCTTTTCCCCAAGAGGATGCTCCAACTTCTATCCAATGGGCCCAATCATCTTCTTTGCCAAAATTATCATTCGGGAAATTAAGTACTTCATCATTGTCAGAACTGCCGTTGCCGGCTGCGTGCACCAGAAGTACGCCATTAGAGGCGGCATACTCAATGGCGGATCGAACGTATTCAATGTTTGGTGAATAGGCTTTGCCAAAACTCATATTGATTACTAGCGCCCCATTGTCTACAGCATAGCGAATGGCGTTAGCAACATCCTTATCATGCTCATCGCCATCAGGCACTGCTCTTAATGCCATAATACTTACATTATTGGCCACGCCATCGGTACCAATGCCGTTTCCTCTTTGGGCAGCGATAATTCCCGCCACATGCGTTCCGTGAAAATTATCTGTGTTTTTACCGATGACATCATTATTGCCGTATCCCTTCTCATCTAAAATAGCTGGATTATCACCTACAATATCGCTGGCATCGAATTCTAGGCTATAGGAATATAAAGCTTCGCCAGCCATTTGTTCTAAATCCAGATTGATAAGATTGGAAATGCTATCTAAAGTAATGTCATCGGCCACGGCATCAAAAATTTGAAGGACAAAGCCCTTACCCATATCGATGATGGCATCGTTCGATTCTAAACCCTTAAGCTTCTCTGCAGTAAGGCCGTCAACATCTAAATAGCCTTCGAAAAGCTTATTGAATCTTTCAATCTGTTTAGCGATGGTAGAATACTGGCTGTACTCACCCTGAACCGTGGTATATTTTTCTTCAAACTCCCCTTTTACCTTTTCCCAGGTCGCAAATTCTACTCTGTCCTTTTTATCGATGTCTTTAACGCTCTTACCTTCATATTTCGGGCGAAGCATTTTATACATCCTCGTCACCTCATAACTGTCTTTATTGACATTTTTACCTTCTTTTCCCCCCAAGAAATTCCAGCCATGGACGTCATCGATATAGCCGTTATTATCGTCATCAATGCCGTTGTTTGGTATTTCGTTGGGATTCGTCCAAATCACTCCTTTGAGATCTTCGTGTTCTATGTCTATTCCCGAATCGATCACCGCAACGATCACTTTCTTACCGGTTTTACCAATAAGCAACTCTTTGTAAGCCTTGTCTGAGCTTACACCATTCACTTGATTTTCTACAGGATCGAGATTAAACCAGTTTTTTGGTGGGGTTTTGATACTATCGTTCTGAGCAAAAACGATGTTCATGAACAACAATAAAAGCACTAACAAGCTATATTTTCTCATATCAATTTCTTTTAGAACATTATTTCGAAAGACTCGAATCGGCTATTTTCTAGGTTTTTGTCTGAGCAGGATCGAGTATAATTCTGGTTAGGGCCATAAACGTACCTACCGCCTTTGTTTTGACAATCACCCGTAGCGAAACCAAGCTTAAAGTCGGCAGCTGAATTTATAAATCTATCAGGGCAAAACGAGGCATATGCAAAATGGTTTTACTTTTTATGCTTCCAATTTTTTTGGCCGTTAACACAAGCCATTTTTCACCTTAAACTTCGCTTGTCAACCAATATATTTGGTAAGGCTTTAACCTTAGTCGGCCATCAGTCACGGGTACTTTTTTATTTGTGATTTTATCTATCAATCGGCCATGCTGCATTCCTGTTTGCGGAAATAGAATATGAGCATAAACGTCTTGGTCAGCATCTTTGAAGTTAGCAATCACAAGTGTTGACTTGTAGCCTTTGCTCCTCAAAAAAGCAAAAGTTTCGTCATTTCCAGTTTCCACCAGTTTAATATTATTATCGTCTTCAAACTCTGGAGAAGCCTTTCTGACCT
>JBLIES010000275.1:0-3317 GCA_047633135.1 Roseivirga sp. | reverse complement strand
ATTGCTAAAGGATTTGAAGTCATAAAATTGATCGGAAATAAAGATGAAGTAAGATTTTTCTCGATAGAACTTCTCGCTTATTTCATCTGGCACGCCAAACCCTCTTTTAGTCACATTTTTAATACTAATATCTTCCTGAGCTAGTAGCTGAGCTTTCCCTTCAGAAAGTAGCTCAACAAATCCTTTGCCTTCAAATCCAGCCTCTTGAAATTTTACAGCCTGAATAAATTTAAATTTTTTATCTCCTTCCGTATACTCAAACGTCTTCACTGCAGCAGCGTCTAAATACTTAATTTCTTCATTGTATTTGACTTCAAAGGTGTTAGAATAAATATTGAACCGTGCATTGAAGTTGGCGTTTTGTTCCTTGCCAATGACTTCTATCACCATATCGGTACTGGCAAATCCATCAATTAGATAAGGGCTACCTGTAATTTTGGTAATTGCTTTACTGTCGTTGGTCCCATACAATAGGGTAGTAGAACTACTGATCCTATCGAGATCAGCTAAAGCCTGTCCTTCCAATTCAGAACATAAGCATAGACAAATAAGGGCAAGAGGGATAAATATTTTCATAATATTATTTTTGAATTACAGCAAGGTATCAAGTACTGTTGGATTAGCCTATTCCTAAATATCAAACGCAACTTAAGTGAGCGATGTTGTATTGGCATTCGCACAGAAGATGATTTTGAGTCGGGCCAAACTGTATTGATGCCAACCACCAAATTCAACTTTGTCTAAGAATCAAATTAGCTTAAATTCCCACTAATTAATTCAATCGCTATGAAAAAAATACTTCTCTGCCTTTTGATACTGGCATATGGCTTTGGTACTCAAGCCCAAACACTTAAAAGTCCTGATGAATTTTTAGGCTATCCCTTGGGCACAAGGTTTACCCCTAATTATAAAGTGGTCGGCTACTACGAATATATCGCTGCTCAAATGGGCAATGTAAAGCTTCAGGAATACGGCCAAACGAATGAGTTACGCCCTTTGGTGATCGCCTATCTTTCTTCTCAAGAAAACATTGACAACTGGGAGCAAATTCGAACTGACAACTTAAAGCGCACTGGTTTAATGGAAGGGGAGCCTTCAGGTAAAAAAATTGGTATTGTTTGGTTAAGCTATAACGTTCACGGTAACGAGGCTAACTCCACAGAAACTGCCATGAAAACCCTATACGAATTGGTCAGAGCAGACAATGCTGAATCTAAAGAATGGTTGAAAAATACAGTGGTGATTATGGATCCATGTATCAATCCTGATGGTAGAGATCGTTATTCTAACTGGATTAACCAAGTAGCCGGCACCACGCCTAACCCTGACCCAGATGCGGCAGAACATAACGAGCCTTGGCCAGGGGGTAGAGCAAACCATTATTTATTCGATTTGAACCGTGATTGGGCTTGGCAAACGCAAGTGGAGTCACAACAACGAATGAAAGTGTACAACACAATTATGCCACACATTCATGTTGATTTTCACGAACAAGGAAGTAACAGCCCCTATTATTTCGCGCCAGCGGCAGAACCTATTCATGAGCAAGTGACCGATTGGCAAAGGGATTTCCAGACCATTATTGGTAAAAATCATGCGCAGTATTTCGATAAAAATGGCTGGTTATTTTTTACTAAAGAAAGCTTCGATATCCTTTACCCAAGTTATGGCGATTCTTACCCAATGTTCAATGGGGCAATTGGTATGACTTACGAGCAGGGCAGCAGCGACTTGGCTATTTTGACAGATGAAGGGGATACTTTGAAATTGACCGATGCCATTGCGCATCACTTTACTACTGGGATGTCAACAGTAGAAACCGCGTCTAAGTACAATGAGAAAATGGTAGATGAGTTCACCAACTTTTTCCAAAAAGCGGTTTCAAACCCAAAAGCGGAATACAAGACCTATGTAATCAGAGGAACTAACCACCCAGATAAATTGAAAAAGTTAACTGCTTTTTTAGATACCCATGAAATCGATTATGGTGTAAGTTCAATAAAAAAACCAGTGGCTGCCTTCAATTATCAAACGGGAAAATTGGAGAATATTAGTCTTCAGAATGGTGATATCGTGGTAAGCACTTATCAACCGAAATCAGTCTTTATTCAAGCTGTTTTTGAACCGAACACTTTCGCTAGCACAACAAATACTTATGATATCACGGCATGGGCCATTCCCTATATGATGGACTTAGATGCCTATGCCACGACAGCAAAAATGGATGTAAATCCAACTGCTTATGTCCCTGTCAAAGGTCAAATGAATGTAGAGGGCTCACCGGCTGCTTACTTGCTGAAGTGGGAGTCGTTGGAAGACGCCAAATTCTTAGGCGATTTGTTAAAGCAAAATATAAAGCTGAGATTTTCTGAATCACCTTTTTCTGTGGCAGGTCAATCCTACAACTCAGGTACTTTAATTATTACCCGAAAGGGAAATATGAGCATGGGATCTAAGTTTGATGCTATCGTAAAAGCTACTGCTCAGAAGTACAACAGAAGCTTGTTTTCAACGCCTACTACTTTTGTAGAATCAGGTAAAGACTTTGGGTCGAATGGAGTGCCCTTCTTAAAAGCACCAAAGATTCTTGTTTTGAGAGGTGATGGCGTTTCTTCGTTAGGGTTTGGAGAGTTCTGGTACTTTATGGAACAAGAGCTCAACTACCCAATCACCATGGTGGATACAGATGATTTTGGCCGAATTGATTTAGATAAATACAATACGATTGTGATGCCAAGTGGAAGTTATGGTCGTGCCTTGTCAGGCAGCCGAATGGATGATGTGAAAGCTTGGGTGCGTGGAGGTGGAAAAATCATTGCCATTGAACGCGCAATGAGTACTTTCTCAGGCAAGGATGGCTTCAACTTAAATACTTATGTTGACGATGCCGCAAAGAAAGATGCAGAGAAGAAAACAGATGAGCAAAAAGAAAAAGAAGCGCTTACGCCTTACGCAGAACGTGATGCTTTGTATGAAGATTATCGCTTGCCGGGTGCCATCTTTAAATTAAAAGTTGACAATACTCACCCGATGGGTTTTGGCTATCCACAGCATTACTTCACTTTGAAGAATAACAGCAGCAGATATGCTTACCTTCCTAGTGGTTCCAATGTTGGAATTATAGAAGGGGTAGAATCTCATGTAACGGGTGTTGCTGGTGCAAAAGTGAAGGAATCATTAGCGAAATCAATGGTTTTCGGAGTTGAAAGTTTAGGTAGAGGCTCCATTGTTTATATGGCAGATAATCCATTGTTCAGAGCATTTTGGCAGAATGGTAAACTACTCGTTGCCAACTCAATCTTTTTTGTTGGGCAGTA
>JBLIES010000274.1:0-3333 GCA_047633135.1 Roseivirga sp. | reverse complement strand
CTAAACGTTGGGCTTAATGGGATCATCTACATAAGCAAATTAGTAAAAGGTAAATTTACCTCAATTATTTGCTTTATAAGATAACAATTCGTTTATTTGAGGTAAAAATACCTCAAATGATAGATGAACTTTTAAATAAAAGCTTGGATGGCTCTGATAATTCTTCTTTAAAGGAATTCCTCCAAAGAAAATTAGAAGTTACAGGACTAAGTAAAACTCAGTTTGAGAAACTGGCTAACCTTCAAAGGAGAAGCCTTGACGGGATTCTGGATAAAAGTTCTAAGCAAACAGATATCTTAAACCTTCTCAAGCTTGGCGAATTCTTAGATTTAACGCTTGAAGAGCTAATTATTTACCATCTAAAAGACAGACCCTTCGAAGAGATTAAGGAGTTACAGAATTCAACAGAAATTACTTTTATAAATAAGTATTTTGATCTGAAAACTCTTGCCAATTTAGGATTCATAGATAAAAATGCCAGCGTTGAAGACCTAAGTAGTAGAATTTGCGAATTCTTTCACCTTGATGATCTTTTTGACTATGAACGCGAATTGAATGACGCTTTATATAGCAGAACAAAGAGAAGTTTTCATGACAAAATGAGGGACTTCTGGATAAAATCATCATACAAGTATTTTGAGCTAATTGACAATCCTAATGAATATGTACGGGATGATTTGAAAAAATTAATTCCAAAAATTAAACCGTACACACAAAATGTTGAGAAAGGACTTTTAACTGTCTTTCGAGCTCTTTTCAATATTGGAATCACAGTAGTATTTCAGCCTATGCTTCCAAAAACTCAGATTAGGGGAGCAACTTTCTTAATCAATGAAAAACCGTGCATTATTATAACGGATTTGAATAAGAATTACTCTACAATTTGGTTTTCCCTTCTTCATGAATTGCATCACGTACTATTTGATATTGAACAGCTAAGTGAAATAAAATATCATTTAACTGGGGAACCAGATCTATTTTTAATGCAAGAGGATAAAGCCAATCAATTTGCCTCCGATTACTTGATTTCAACTGAAAAAATGAAATTCATTGAACCGTTAATTCATAATCCATTAATGGTATCAAAATTTGCGAATGAACTTCAGGTACACCCTTCAATTATTTACTCTCAATTCCAATTTAGACAAGCGGACAAGGGAAAAAATTATTGGGGCGCATTTAAGGATCACTTCCCTGATATAGAAATAGCTAAGAAAAATTTAAATGTATCAAATTGGGATGTGGATTCGCTAGAAATGGCGGCAAAAAAGGTCAAGGAAATATTAACCGTTTAGAAAAATGGATTCAAAAAAGAACATTAAAAAAGAGGAACTATCCAAGGAGGAATTAGAAAGGCTTGAGATTCTTCAACAAGCGGAGAACGTTAAGGGCGAACAACTTGCTATTAATTTGGACTCTGAACTTGTTGTAGAAAATGAAGCTGAAAGACTCATTGGGCAAAAGATAGATGATCCCGTAGAGAAATTTCAGCTCTACTACAAAGGTCTAAATAAACTACTCAAGGATAATCTCCCCAAAGGAAAGGAAAATGAGGAAGCTAGAAGAATAGTTTATGATGAAAAGAATGTCTTGATTAATCGTGGAGCGAAAAAGGACAAAAAAGGCATTAGAGGTAGTGATGGGCGAATGGCCTATGTGGAAGACTTAGAAGAAGCAATCCGTATAGTAGCCACATGGATAACAACCAAAGGAAGTTACTATGACCTTTATCGCGCTTTTTGGAATAAGAATGAAGAATTGGATTACGGACATCAAGAATAACTAAGCACAATCGAGTAGACGGCCTCGCCAGTTGTAACTGACGAGGTGCGCCTCTCACACCACCAAGTCCCGAAGTCATCGGGAGATCTCGTACTTGGCGGTTCATTGAATTTGAGGTTGTGTTTTTAAGTAGTAGTCTAGCATCGCTCTGTAGCCTCTTCGCCTTAGTCTTGATAAAGTTATTGTAGTTCTCAAAATCGGACTTTGGGCTACTGCCCAGCCACCCATCCCCCACCGCACTTACTGGCTCAAAACTCTCGTTTTGCCCTTCCAAGCGTACGCTTGTCCTTGTTCTATTCCTAAACGAATCAGGTTCTTGCGTTTCCGCTCTAGCTTTTTCTCCCGAGGCTTCGGGACCATATACAATATCTCAAACGGTGTATCGTCCTGAAATAGGTTGACTATAATCTTATGGAAAAGTCAACTAAAGACAGGTTTATTAAGAAGCCAGAGTATTACTCAGAAGAGTTCAAATGGCAAGTTGTTCAAGAGGTGCTAACAGGCTTCACCAACTTGCCTGTAAGGGACTTTCACCCTTTGGAATAATTTGGTATCTTAGATAACAGATGCACATCCTGTGTGCACACACACCTATACGCAATGCCCTTCGGGACACTGCGCATAACCATGCCGTTGGCATTAATAGGGCAAAAAATATGAAGACTAAAGAAATACTATCTGAGCTTGAAAAATACGGAGATGAGCAAACCAAAAAGACCTATATGAGGCTCGGAGCAAAAGAGCCACTATTTGGTGTTAAAGTTCAGGATTTGAAAAGAATTCTGAAAACAGTAAAGAAGAATCATGATATATCATTAGAACTTTATGCTACAGGAAACTATGACGCCATGTATCTGGCAGGTCTAATGGCCGATGAGAAGCAAATTTCTAAAGAACAACTTGAATTATGGGTAGGCCAAGCGTACTTTTCATATCTGAGTGAGTATACTGTGCCTTGGGTTGCTGCTGAAACAGAACAAGGCTTTGAATTGGGCCTTAAATGGATTCAATCGGATATCGAGACGATTGCCTCTGCTGGCTGGGGAACATTGGCATATTTCGCTTCAGTAAATGAAGATGAAAGACTCGACACTGAGACCTACATCAAATTACTTAACACAGTCAAGAAAGAGATTCATGGAGCTAAAAACAGGGTTCGATATGCCATGAACGGCTTTGTGATAACTATTGGTTCATATGTAAAAGCGCTCACTGAAAAATCAAAGGAAGTAGCACAGAAGATAGGTAAAGTTACTGTAGATGTAGGAGAAACAGCATGTAAAGTACCTATGGCAAATGAATACATAGACAAAGTAATCACTAAGGGGAGAATTGGGGTGAAACGCAAATCAGCAAGATGTTGAAAATAAATACTAGTGCCATCAAAAAAATAGAGGCCATTAAAACAGGCGTTTATTCAAACGTTGGCAGTAATTCGATACGAAAAATTTCATTTTAACTAAATTTCAAAAAAATGAAAACAACAACATTTCTGACATTTGTGGGTGATCAATGCGGAAAGGCAGATGAAGCGATAAATTTCTACACTTC
>JBLIES010000273.1:0-3358 GCA_047633135.1 Roseivirga sp. | reverse complement strand
CTCCCTATGTCTTATTGTCACTCTAATTCGTATTCTCAATACCGAGGCGACTAGGCCACCAGTAAGTCTATTTTCATACTGTACTCACAAGTATTTACCACCACAAAGAGCCGTTGATTGGGAATCGTTTGCGTCTGTTTGGCAAGAAAGAAGTAGTTAGTTAAAATTAAGTTCAAGTATTTGATAAATGACGTTAATTTAGAATTATTCTAAATAGTATAGAATACATATAAATACCGCCATTTTAGGCTGTTCATAAATACCAACGACAGATTTTTATAGGTAAAAAAAGTAGGGCTAGAAAAAAAATACTTAAACCATTTAAACAGTATGCTTGAAACAGGAGTTTGTCGCCTAAACCTTAAATTTTTAAACCTTTAACTTTTAAACCTTATGATTTTAGCTCTAGATGTTGTTGGTCTTGATAAGATTATCAACGCTGACCCAATTGCCATTACATTCTTTATAGGATATATGGCCATGTTTGCCTCTGCTGTCTTCTTCTTAGTGGAAAGAGGTTCTGTTGATGGGAAGTGGAAACTTTCTTTATTAGTATCTGCTCTTATTACAGGTATTGCAGCAGTTCATTATTACTATATGAGAGACTTCTATCTCGCTACTGGAGCTTCTCCAACTGCGTTTAGATATGTAGACTGGACGCTTACTGTACCTTTAATGTGTGTAGAATTTTATCTTCTTACTAAGCCGTTTGGAGCAAAAGGAAGCACATTGACTAAACTTATTGTTGCCTCGGTTGTCATGTTAGTCGCAGGTTTTATAGGTGAAACTTCTCAGATTGATAGCAACATCTTATGGGGTTGTATTTCAACTGTAGGTTATTTGTACATTGTTTACGAAGTATTCTTCGGTGACATTGCAAAACTTGCCAAAGGATCAAATTCTGAAGCATTGAACAAAGCAATGTTCTTATTGAAAATCTTTATTACCCTTGGATGGTCGATTTACCCAATTGGTTACATGGTGTTACCAGGTAACTTGTTATCAGGTGTCTTCGAAGTGAGTAGCATTGATTTATTTTACAACATTGCTGATGCGATCAACAAGATTGGTTTCGGTTTAGTGATTTATTCTGTTGCTGTATCAGAAACTGCGAAAGCAAGATTAGCGAAAGCATAATTTATTATATTAAATTAATTAGGAGGGGGGTTATACCCCCTTTTTTTATGAACAAGCATTTTGATTATATCATTGTTGGCTCGGGATGTGCCGGTTTATCTTTGGCTTTTAATATTGCCAAGAGTTCATTACTGTCTCAAAAGAGTGTTTTGATTTTAGATGCCGATCGAAAAACGATCAACGATAGAACATGGTGTTTTTGGTCTAAAAAGGAGCTTTCCTATCAATCTTCAAAAAAAACGTTTTGGGAGAATATTGAATTTAAAGCAGATGATTTAATTATTCAAGACCGACTTAATCAGTCGAAATACTATCATGTTAACTCATTAGAATTTTACAATGAGGTGCTGTTCGAATTGAGCACATCAAAGAATTTCCAAATCGTCAATGAATCTGTTGTTCAAATAAGTCAAGAGCATAATAAGGTAACTGTTCAAACAGAGGGTAATATTTTTACGGCTGACTACGCTTTCAATAGTGTCATCGCTTTGCTTAAAGATAAATCCCCTAAAACAGGGCTGAATCAGCATTTTTATGGTAAAAAAGTAAGAGCCAAAGCACCATTTTTTAAGAACATGAGCGTTAAGCTCATGGATTTTAGCTTACCTAATAAAAGCGCAGTTCAATTTGGTTATGTACTGCCGTTTTCAGACTACGAGGCACTCATTGAATATACAGAGTTCTCAGGTCTACACAGGTCTGATGCTGAGTATGAATCGCTGTTTAAAGATTACATCAATAACCTAGGATTGTCTGAATTCGAGGTCCTAGAAACCGAAAAAGGTAAAATACCGATGACGAGGCACCAGTTTCCAAGGTTCAATTCAAGCAGGGTATTAAATATGGGTACAGCCGGTGGATTTACGAAACCAACTTCTGGTTATACTTTTAACAACATACAAAGGGATGTTGCTTCCATTGTTGCCTCACTTGAATCAGGTACTCCTTTTAATAGAAAATTGAATCCATCTAGGTTTAGGTTCTACGATAAGTTATTGTTGGGTATAATTTTAAAATATCCTGAAAAGGTCAAGCCAATAATGAAAAAGCTTTTTCAGAACAATTCGCTAGAAATTGTACTTAAATTCTTGGATGAAAAGACATCTTTGAAAGATGAAATCAGAATTTTTTTAAAACTGCCATGGGCTCCTTTTTTAAATCAAATTTTTCGAAAGTAGAATATTTCTACCCCACGACAAGAATGGTGATCGCTCTAATCGCCATCGTTCTTTCATTGCAATTAATCCCTGAATTAGTTGCGAACATCATCTCAATTCTATTGGTGTTTTCGATAGGCTTAATGCATGGAGCGACAGACCATATATTGTATGTTAATAGTGAAGATGCCAGTTTCAAATCTAAGATCCCGAAGCCGTTTATAATCAAATATTTACTGATTTTAGTGTCCATGGGGATCATTTGGTTGATGGCACCATTATTAGCGCTGGTGTTTTTTCTTGCGGTTTCAGCGTATCACTTTGGACAAACTCAGTTACAATACATCGCTGTATCTGAAGCTTCGGGGTACAAAAAAGTGCTCTATTTAGCTTGGGGGATACTAATGCTGGCACTGATAGTGTTGTTGAATCTAGATGAGTCCAAAGGGCTCATAAATTCAGCGATACCATCGCTCAACCTCAATTGGTTAGACGTCCAACAAAGTAACTATGTTATACTTATTGCGGCATTTGTCTTTTTGATTACCTACGCTATTCTTTATAAGCACATTGCTCTGAAGACTGTAATTTTTGAACTGGTTGAAATTTTGCTTGTTGCCTTTCTCGCTTACCAAAGTAATTTGATCATCACGTTTGGTGTTTTTTTTGGCCTATGGCATTCATTAAGGGCATCACAAATTCAAATCCAGAAGGTAAGTACAGTACAGAATTATAGTTTCAAGCTCTTCGTAAAGGAAAGTCTTCCATTTACGCTCATCAGTATTTTTGGAATTGGATTAATGATGCTCTTAGCCACCTTTTTTGAAAGTTCCATCAAAGTTGAAATGCTCTTTTTAGTAGCCATATCTATGCTTACCCTACCACACATGTTTATCTACGAGAGGTTTTATAATTACTTTGATTTAAGGAAGAATTTAAAAAGTTGAGCTTGATTACACTTGAGTAGGATCCTTCCCGCTAATCCTCGCTTGTAGCGAGGATCTAACAGGTACTTACTAGTGATGAGTATCTATTTTAATAAGCACTTTAAGCACAGTAAATGA
>JBLIES010000272.1:0-3406 GCA_047633135.1 Roseivirga sp. | reverse complement strand
TCAATTTTGATGAAGGCATTGAAGCGCCCAAGGTGAATGTTGGGTATACCCAGAGGCAGTACTTGAAAGAAGATTTATTGACTACTTATATGAATCAAGGAACAAAAAGAGGCTAATAATTGGTTAGCCTTCCAATAAAGCAAATCACCATGGCAGAAGAATTAATTGTGTCGCAAGACTTAAGTAAAAAAGAAAAATATGAGGCCTTGATTCCTCAAATTCATGCCTTGGTTTCGGGTGAGCCAGACTTGACTGCTAACCTTGCTAATATTGCTGCGGCATTGAAGTATGGTATGGGTTTCTTTTGGGTTGGTTTTTATTTAGTGAAAGAAGACGAGTTGGTTTTAGGCCCATTTCAAGGACCTATTGCCTGTACAAGGATTAGAAAGGGCAAAGGAGTTTGCGGTACTGCTTGGGCAGAAGGCAAAACCATGGTAGTACCTAATGTAGATGAATTTCCGGGCCATATCGCCTGTAGTTCAGACTCCAAATCAGAGATTGTGCTTCCTGCTTTTAAAGATGGAGAAGTAAGCCTTATCCTCGATGTAGACGCTGATCAACTCAATGACTTTGACGAGACTGATGTCGAGGCTTTGGAAAGATTAATGTTACTTGTTGAGACATTGATCTAAGCCAACTCAGCGATCACTGTTTTACCCCCTTTGGTAATTTGGCCTAACTCTACTTTAATTTCAGCATCTAAGGGGAGATAAAGATCTACGCGGGACCCGAATTTAATAAATCCGAATTCCTTCCCTTGAATCACAGATTGATTCTCTTGAACATAACACTTAATCCTGCGTGCTGCAGCGCCTGCGACTTGACGGACTAAAATTTCAACTCCTTTGTGGATTTGATAAACGATTGTAGTCCGTTCGTTTTCAGTACTAGATTTTGGGTGCCATGCTACCAAATACTTACCCTCGTGGTATTTAAAATACTTGATCAAACCAGTCACTGGATTTCTATTGACATGCACATTAACGGGCGACATGAAAATGGAGACTTGAATCCTTTCTTTCCCTTTAAAGTACTCGTTTTCAGGGGTCTTTTCAATCACAACAACTTTCCCATCGGCCGGACAAAGAATTTGTTTCTCGTTGAGTTCAATTTTGACCTCTGGATTACGAAAGAATTGGAGTGATAAAAGAAATAGGGTCAAACTGATTGAACCTATTATGATAAGCCAGTGGGAGGGTATTTCTAATAAAAAATAGAGTCCTGCATTGACCAAGGATAATATGGAAAAGAGCACTAGTAATAGTGCTCTTCCTTCTTTATGAATTGTCATCAAATAATGTTGTTGTTAATAACCACCGCGATATTTGTAGGTGGATGATACCTTATCTATCGCCACTATGTAAGCAGCAATGCGTAAAGGTACATTGTATTTCTGTGATGTTTCATACACTTTATCGAAAGCATCTTTCATGATCCTATCCGATCTTCTATTGACTCTTTCACGGGTCCATTTATAACCTAAGCGATTTTGTACCCACTCAAAATAAGATACGGTTACCCCCCCAGCGTTAGCTAGAATATCGGGAACAACTAAAATACCTTTTTCGTTAATTACTTTATCCGCTTCGGCAGAAGTAGGGCCATTAGCACCTTCTACAATTAATTTAGCCTTGATGCCTTCTACATTGCCTGAGTGGATTACATCCTCAACAGCAGCGGGTACGAGTACATCCACTTCTAATAATAAAAGGTCAGCAGGATCACTCATTAGTTCTGCTTCTGCAAAACCTTCAAGAGTACCTTTATTGCCGTCCCTATATTCAATTGCCTCTTTGATATTGATACCACCCTCGTTGTAGTAAGCACCAGAGATATCACTTATAGCGACTATGGTACAGCCTCTTTCCTCTAAAAGAAGAGCCGCAAAAGAACCAACATTGCCAAAGCCTTGAACCGCTACAGTAGCGTGATAAGGATTGATCATTAGTTTCTCCATAGCTGCCAAAGCAGATACCATTACACCACGTCCTGTAGCTTCTGTTCTTCCCAATGAGCCACCCAATACAAGTGGTTTACCAGTAACAACCGCATTAACAGTCATACCATGGGCGCGAGAATATTCATCCATCAGCCAAGCCATTTCTCTCGGCCCTGTGCCCATGTCTGGCGCAGGGATGTCTCGGTCTGGACCGAAAACATCTAGCATCGCATTCGTGTAGGCACGGGTCAATCTTTCGATCTCACCAGCAGACATTTCACGCGGATTGCACTTAATTCCACCTTTCGCTCCCCCGTAAGGAATATCAACCACTGCACATTTCCACGTCATCCAAGCTGCTAAAGCTTTTACCTCATCCAAATGAACATCCATGGCATATCGAATACCCCCTTTCGAAGGGCCGAGTATGTTGGAATGAATCACCCGGTGTCCTTCGAACACGCGAATTGATCCATCATCCATTGTAATAGGAAGTGAAACTGAAACTTGTTTTGACGGAGATTTGAGCACGTTATATACTTGCTCGTCTAGTCCTAATGCTTCCGCAGCAATGTTGAATCTGGACATCATGGACTCGAAAGGATTAGCCTTGTCCTTAATCGGAGCCGGTTCAATGTAACCCATATAGAGAAATCTGTTTTTTTAAAAACTCGAGCAAAATTAAGCAAAATTTGAGCTAAAACACCCTAAGACTCCAATGTTATTTGTTGTTTTATGTGATGACCATCAAATAGGCGGTCACGAACGGGAGAGCAAAGAGCAAACCATCGAAGCGATCTAAAAAGCCTCCGTGTCCTGGAATGAATGTTCCTGAATCTTTGATGGCAAGTTGTCTCTTGAAAAGTGACTCAATTAAGTCACCATAGCTTCCGAAAATACTCACGATTATTGCTAAACCGATCCACTCAATGGTGCTGATTTCTGTGAAATAAAGACTGTAGCTATAAAGCACTCCTATGGAAATAAGACCACCGCCTATAGTGCCTTCCCATGTTTTATTTGGAGAGATACTTTCGAATAGCTTGGTCTTCCCCATGGTTTTGCCTACTAAATAGGCGCCTGTATCATTCGCCCATTGCGCGAGTAGGACACCAATAATCAATACATAACTGTATTCTCCATTTTTGAATGCAATTACGTTGACTAAGCTGAGCGGAAAGGCAATATAGACAAGCCCTAACAGTGTAAGGCCAAGCGAAATGATGGGGTGGCGGGTTTTGTGCTTATAAAGTGCAAACAGAAAACACATGACTAAAAGTGGAGGGAGCATCCAGAAATACTTCACGTCTAAATAACTCATGCAGACCAGATAGACCGACACGAAAAGACACACACTAAAAAAAGACCCCCAAATCCTGAAAGGTGTATTCCCCGAGGATTGCACAAGTCCATAGAACTCATGAAGTGTAAAAGCTAAAATGATAAGGAAAATAGCACCAAAAGTCC
>JBLIES010000271.1:0-3416 GCA_047633135.1 Roseivirga sp. | reverse complement strand
TTGAATTGCTTCGAAACCACTAAATCTTTAGTGCCATGCGTCCAAGAATAGAATCCTTCGCCTGACTTAGTTCCTAAATAGCCTGCAGTGACCATATTTACCAAGAGAGGACAAGGTGCGTATTTTGGGTTACCAAAGCCTTCGTACAGTACATTCATAATTGATAGGCAAACATCTAAGCCAATAAAGTCTGCTAATTGCAACGGGCCCATTGGGTGCGCCATTCCTAGCTTCATCACAGTATCAATTTCTTCAACACCCGCAACTCCCTCAAAAAGAGAAATGATCGCTTCATTGATCATTGGCATTAGAATTCTGTTGGCAACGAATCCAGGGTAATCATTAACTTCAACAGGTACTTTGCCCAGTTTTTTCGAAGTCTCCATAATCAAACTAGTGACTTCGCTCGAAGTAGCATAACCTCTGATAACTTCAATCAGCCTCATTACCGGAACCGGATTCATAAAGTGCATACCAATCACTTTATCAGGTCTTTTGGTTGCCGCTCCAATCTTTGTAATAGGAATAGACGAAGTATTTGAAGCTAGAATACAGCTTGGTTTTGTAAAGGAGTCTAAATCAGTGAATATTTTTAGCTTAATATTAACGTTTTCAGTGGCCGCTTCAACCACTAAATCAGCATTACTCACACCACTTTTCATGTCTGTAAAAGTGCTGATGTTCGCCAAGGTGTTCAATTTGTCAGTTTCGCTGATCTTTTCCTTGGTTACCATTCTGTCAAGGTTCTTTTCAATAGTTTTCATAGCCTTTTCTAAGGCCTCAGAAGAAACATCGATTAGGTTTACCTTGAAACCACTTTGCGCAAAAACGTGAGCGATGCCGTTGCCCATTGTACCCGAACCGATGACTGAAATATTTTCCATAGCTTATTTTTGAAATGTGTAACGATTGCACAAAGATAAAAAGGTGATCAACATATTTGTTTTAACTAGCACATTATTGCCTCTACTTATTCCATAATTTGCATCATGATACTTGAAATTTGTGCTAACACGATTGAATCTGCTTTGAATGCCCAGAACGGTGGTGCCGATCGCATTGAACTTTGCTCACACCTTGAGGTTGGCGGTTTAACGCCAAGTCATGGACTCATCAAAGTTGCGCGTGAACTACTCAACATTCCAGTCTTTGTTCTAATCAGGCCTAGGGCTGGTGATTTCTGCTATTCTCATATGGAAATGGAAATCATGAAGGAAGATATTAAATACTGTGCCGAAATTGGTTGTGCCGGAGTAGTGGTAGGCTGTCTTAATAATGACAGAACAATCAATTGGGATCAAACGGATCAATTGTTACAGAAAGCTGGATTTATGGATTTCACTTTCCATAGGGCTTTTGATCAAGCGCCCAATCCTTTCGAAGCATTAGAAACGTTGCGCGATATGGGGGTACAGCGGGTGCTCACTTCTGGAAGTAAAACATCTGCTTTGGATGGAATTGACATTCTTGAAGAACTGGTAGAAGAAGCAGAAGATGATATTATAATTATGCCTGGCGGTGGCATCAGACCTGATAATTTAAAAAAGCTTTTAGGGATTGGAGCCGATGAATACCATAGCTCGGCCATTCCAAAAGGCGAAAATAGAACTAGTATCGAAATGGTTAAAGAGCTGAAAAGGATACTCAATAACAGGTAAGTTTTTACTTACGTTTAGCGCCTCCTGGGTTTTTACCTCCTTTTCGTTGAGGTTTTTTATACTTAGCCGCTAAGGTTTTTCTGTAAGAGCCACCAAGATTTTCCTTTAGGTTCTTTTCCTTTTTCTCATGAAAGGCTTCTCCAGGCGCAATAATCTTACTGATATTATGGCCTAGGGCTTCTTCTACTTTTGGTTTTTCTTCAGCGGTCAACTGAAGTGAAATTTCAATTTCTTCGGGTAAAATGATTTTCGGAATTTCAAATACCATCAATTCTTCAATGGTATTCTTGTCTTTTTCTTCGGTAGGCGTGTAAAACAAAATTGACTTTCCTTTTTTCTCCGCTCTACCTGTCCGCCCGATGCGATGCATATAGTTTTCTGGGTAATTTGGTGTGTCAAAGTTAAAAACGTGCGTTATTAGGTCTAAATCAAGTCCTCTAGCAATAATATCGGTCGCGATCAGTATTCTGTTTTGGCCAGAATCAAAATCTTCGATCGAGCGAATTCTGTAATTTTGTGTTTTGTCTGAATGAATGATGCCAATGTCAGACAGTCGTTTTTCACTTAAGGCATCGAAGAGCAAATCAGCTCTTCTCTTTGTAGAAACAAAGACAAGCACTTTACTGTATTCAGTTTTATCGACAAGGAGATGAGCCAGTAAATTGACCTTTGTGTAGAAATTAGGGACTTCAAAACAGCTTTGCTCTATGTTTTCGAGTGGAGTACCACTTACAGCAATAGAGACTTGGGCAGGCGTAACAAAGTGAGTATTGATCAGTTCATTTACATCATCTGTCATGGTAGCAGAAAACATAATATTCTGCCTTCTTTCCGTCAATAGATCAAATATGTTTTGCAGCTGGAACCTGAAGCCTAAGTCTAGCATCACATCCACCTCATCAATCACTAACTTATTGATTGTTTTGAGACTCAAGGCGCGACTAAGTACTAAATCATAAAGACGGCCTGGGGTGGCGACTAGAATATCACAGCCCAAAGCCACCTCAGCCATATGCACTTTCACATTTGGGCCTCCATAAACGGGGAGTACGCGCAAGGTCATGTACTTGGCTAATGTTTCCGTTTGCTTAGCAACTTGCAGCACGAGTTCCCGTGTAGGCACTACAATCAGCACGCGTGGGCTAATTTGTTTAGAAAATTTTAAGTCCCTAAGAATGGGCATCATGTAGGCATATGTCTTTCCCGTTCCTGTTTGGGCAATCCCAACCATGTCTCTTCCGGCAAGAATTACAGGAAAAGATTCTGCCTGAATAGGAGTAGGCTTTTCAAAGCCTAGGTCTTCAATGGCATTTCTTAATGAATTGGAAAGGTTGAGTTGGTCAAAACTTTGCACTAGCGATATTTTTTTTCACAAAAATAGACATTTGATTTTAAGAACAGATAGTCGTTTGGTCAGTTAATCAGAAAACTGGAAACCAGTAGATCAGCAAATCAGGAAAAATAGTTGATCAGAAAACAGGGAATAGGTGAACTCGTTCCCCATAAAAAAATTGGTCTTAACTAATCCCTGATCCCTGATCCCTGATCCCTCCTTTACGACTTACGCTCAACCTCCTTCAGGTTATCGAGTTTTTTATTGCGTAAGAACCCATTGATATCTTCGAAGTGTTCTTTAATCCGCTTATTACCAAATTCAAACACTTTATTGGCAAGGCCATCTAAGAAATCTCTATCATGGGAAACTAAAATGATGGTACCCTCAAAAGCTTTCAATGCATCTTTTAAAATTTCTTTTGT
>JBLIES010000270.1:0-3618 GCA_047633135.1 Roseivirga sp. | reverse complement strand
TTAAAGCTTTCACCTGATTATATGGGCTTTATTTTCTACGCTAAATCAAAGAGAGATGTCGCAGGTAGTTTAGCTATTGACTTACTGCATTCATTCCCCAACACTACCGAGAAAGTGGGTGTATTTGTAAATGCTGAAATCGATTTTGTAAAAGGTAAAGTCAAACAGTTTAACTTAGATATGGTGCAATTGCATGGTGATGAAACACCCGAATATTGCTTCGATTTAAAATCGAAGGGAGTCAAGGTAATGAAGGTATTCTCAGTGGGGAACAGTTTCGATTTCAATCAATTAGAGGCTTTCAAGCCTTATGTTGATTGCTTCCTTTTCGATACAAAAGGAAAGGAAAGAGGAGGCAATGGTGAGCTTTTCGATTGGTCAATTTTGAAGGCCTATGATCAAGAGATTCCTTTCTTTCTAAGTGGAGGAATTGACCTTGAAAACCTTGAACAATTGAGTGAATTAAAAGGTATGAATTTGCATGCGATTGATGTCAACTCAAAGTTCGAGATTGAGCCAGGGTTAAAGGATATAGAAAGACTGAAGGAGTTGAAAGAGAGACTGCTTCGTACTTCGCGATAACGATCCGTTACCGACACCGCGTGTTCTATTTCGACCAATGGGAGATAAAGAACGCAGCAGTCTCAAGGTTAGAGTGAGCAGATGGCCGGGCGACAAACCATTGCTGTTGCATGGCTTGTTCTTGGCAAGGACGGCTCGAGCGGGCATGGCAAAAGTCATCCTGAGTTTTACTCAGGAGCTGTCCAGTGGATAACAGAGAAATGATAATTAAGCAGGACTTGTTTAGAATCGGCACAAAAAAGTTGAGAGGACTAAAAAGATGAAAGTACAAGTAGACGAAAGAGGATATTACGGAAATTTTGGAGGTGCATTTATACCAGAAATGCTTTATCCGAATATTGAAGAATTAAGAGAGAACTACGAGGCCATTGTACAGGAGCCAGGCTTCCAGAAGCAAATGAACCAATTGCTAAAGGACTTTGTCGGAAGACCTACGCCTTTGTATTTGGCCGAACGACTTTCTGAACACTATGGTGCTGAAATTTACTTGAAGCGTGAAGACCTTTGCCATACAGGGGCGCACAAGGTGAATAACACTGTGGGTCAAATCCTATTGGCAGAGAAACTAGGTAAAAAGAAGATCATAGCAGAAACTGGTGCAGGGCAACATGGCGTGGCAACAGCTACAGTTTGCGCCTTGATGGGCGTGGAGTGTATAATCTACATGGGCGAAGTAGACATGGCACGTCAAAAGCCGAATGTTGAGCGCATGAGAATCCTCGGAGCGGAAGTAAGGCCAGCCAAAAGTGGAAGTAAAACACTTAAAGACGCCACTAACGAGGCCATGCGCCATTGGATCAATCACCCAACGGATACGCATTACATCATTGGTTCGGTCGTTGGACCACATCCATACCCCGAAATGGTCGCTCGCTTTCAGTCGGTGATTAGTAAAGAAATCAAAGCACAATTGCTTGAGAAAAAAGGCAAGGAAAATCCAGACTATGTAATCGCTTGCGTGGGTGGAGGGAGTAATGCAGCGGGCGCTTTTTATCATTATTATAATGAAGAAGACGTAAAGCTCATTGCGGTAGAAGCGGCTGGCTTAGGCAATCATACAGGCGAATCGGCTGCAACAACGGTGTTAGGTAAACCGGGTATTCTTCACGGTGCAAGAACTCTTTTAATGCAAACAGAAGATGGGCAAATAGTTGAGCCTTATTCAATTTCTGCTGGCTTGGATTACCCAGGAATTGGTCCTGTGCATGCGCATTTGTATGAAACTGGAAGGGCAACTTTCTACAGTGTTACAGATGAAGAAGCCATGAAAGCAGGAATTATGCTCAGCAGAACGGAAGGGATTATTCCAGCGATAGAAACAGCCCACGCTTTTGCGGCACTAAATCAAATGTCTTTCAACCCTTCGGATGTCGTGGTGATCAACCTTTCTGGTCGGGGCGATAAAGATTTAGATACCTATATCCAGTGGGGAAAATATTAATAAGTTAATAGTCCATAGTGCTCTGTGCTTGGTTTTTTAACTAATAACCTTGAGCACTTAGCACAAATTACTAAGCACTAAAAATGAACAGAATAGATCAATTATTTCAGGCCAAGCAAGAGAGAGTCCTCAATGTGTATTTCACAGCAGGATACCCAGCGCTGAACGACACGGCCACCATTATCGAAGTCCTTGAAGAATCAGGAGCTGACCTGATCGAGATTGGTGTGCCGTACTCAGACCCGATTGCTGATGGGCCAACCATTCAAGAAAGCAATGGTGTGGCTTTAGCCAATGGCATGAGTTTAAAGCTACTTTTTAGCCAGTTGAAAGATATTCGCGCCAAGGTGAATGTGCCCATCATTCTAATGGGTTACATAAATCCGATTATGCAATATGGCATGGCGGCCTTTTGTGCGAAATGTGAAGAAGTAGGCGTGGATGGGGTGATTTTACCTGATTTGCCAATGTTTGAGTATGTGGAAATCTACAAGCCGATGTTCGAAAAGCATGGCTTGTTCAATATCTTCTTGATTACTCCGCAAACATCAGATGCGAGAATTAGTCAGGTGGACGATAACTCAAATGGCTTTATTTATATGGTTTCATCGTCTAGCACCACGGGCGCTAAAACAGACATCAGCATAGATCAAGAGGCCTATTTCGCTAGAATCAAGACGATGAAATTAAGGAATCCAACATTGATTGGCTTTGGTATTTCAAATGCTGAAACCTTTGATAAAGCCTGCAAGAATGCCAACGGTGCCATTATTGGCAGTGCCTTCATTAAAGCGATTGCTGAAGAAGGTGAACTGAAGGCAAAGGTAAGTGGTTTTGTTAAATCAGTTATAGGTTGATCGGGAGATCAGTGGATCAGTATATTAGTTGATAAGTGAATCAGGAAAGTAGTTTCTGCAAATCATAATCTCAATTCAAAATTCGTAATTCAATACAATGATTATACAATTCGAACAAGACATTAGCCCGGCTCAGAAAGAAGCCATTGTCAATAGAGTAAAAGGGTTGAAATACAAGCCAACCACCGTCATTACGCAAAAAGGGGAATACCTTATTGGTACGGGTAAAAATGAATTTGATATCCGTGAAATCGGACATATGGATGGCATTAGCGATATCCATATTGTATCAGACGATTATAAACTTGTTTCAAAAAAATGGAAGGTAAAGCCCACTGTCATTGATTTAGGTGATGGTATTGTGATTGAAGAAGGTGGCTTCCAAATTATGGCGGGTCCTTGCTCTATTGAAAACGAAGACCAAATCAGGAAAACCATTGCGCATTTACAGGAAAATGGTATTTCTATCATGCGTGGTGGGGTTTACAAGCCTAGAAGTTCGCCTTATTCTTTCAGAGGCTTAGGGATTGAAGGCCTTGAATTATGGTACAAGTTGGCGAAGGAAGCTGGGATTAAAATCATTACAGAAGTAATGCAGGTATCTCAAATCGCAGAAATGTATCCCTATACAGACATCTACCAAGTAGGGGCGAGAAACACCCAAAATTTCAACTTGCTTGATGAATTGGGTAAAGTAGACAAACCAGTAATGATCAAGCGAGGTATTTCAGGTACCAT
>JBLIES010000269.1:0-3644 GCA_047633135.1 Roseivirga sp. | reverse complement strand
AATAACCTCATGCTTTAGTCGGAGGTTATTTTGGCTGAAGCCATGGCCGTGTGGTTTGGATTTACAAGGAAACGGGATAAATCCCATTTCTATTAATTGAGGTGGGATTAGAAACCATCTTCGCGCATGAGATTGATATTATGCTTTATCCACCGCTCAATACGCTATTAGAATGAGAATTATAGCCTAAAAGAATAACCGATGCAGTTCAAACCTGAGGGTTAGCACCATTAGACTAATTACCCAAACACCTTCTTACTTGTAAATTTCATTGACAATACCTGCCAAACGAACACCAGCTTGAGCTATGCGAAGTTCAACAATATTAAAGTAGTTATAAGAGTAAGCATAGCTTAACTTGGCGTTATCAGGAACGTCATATACCTCATCTCTGTAGGTGATTGATTCCATAGCCCAATCTCTAACTGTGGCGCCTTGCCATTCCTTGATTTGCTTTTTTGTCGGATGATTTACCAGGTCGGCAAATTCAGTATAGCTGTATTGTTTGCCTTCGATCATGCGGCTATCCCAAATGCTATGGAGATTCGTTTTGCTACCAAACCATTCTACCTTAACATCATTTCCGCCTCTGTCCTCACCATTACCTACATGTAACGGTTGGTGAATATCACCCACTAAATGTGCTAAAAACTTGAGGTTGATCGCCTCTTGTTCGGAAGTCAATCCACCTTCTTTGATTTCTTTTACTATTTTTTCGATCGCCCAAATTATATCTCCACCTTCTTGCGTAGGTGCGGTTTCGTAAGTCATGCCGTCAGGAATGGTGCAATAGTGCCAAGTGCTAGCATAATCAAAACTACTGTCTGATTTTACTTCGTCCATCCATGTGCTGGCCGTTGCCAAGGTGAGATGTCCCAATACTCTTTTAACATTCTTTTTTGATTTTTTAGAAAGCAGACCATCGGCAATATGTCCAACCGCCCTGTGGCCAATTTGTCCCCATACAAGGGCTTCATCTTTCGGGGTTGCACTAGTGAAAAGTACGAATATCAAAAGGAGTGAAATCTTCTTCATAAGGTTGCTTCAAATTATTACGCAAGATTATGAAAA
This sequence comes from Roseivirga sp., assembly GCA_047633135.1. Taxonomy (GTDB): domain Bacteria; phylum Bacteroidota; class Bacteroidia; order Cytophagales; family Cyclobacteriaceae; genus Roseivirga. The sequence goes on along the minus strand of JBLIES010000269.1, from coordinate 2,573 downwards.
ATCAATGAAACTAGGTTAACCGAAAATCATTTGTTTATTAAAATATTGGACTGATATATTCTGTTACCGCTGGTGGATTTGGTTAAAGTATTTATCTTTTTATGCCTAAATTATTGCTTTCAAACCTTAACGATAATGAACAAAACAAAATCATACCTGCTTATCCTGACAGCCTTGTTCTGGGTATCATTTTCTTTGAAAGCTCAAAAGATAAACTTCACTGTTCAAGATGCTATTGATGTTAAATCTATAGGTAACCAAACGCTTACGGAAGATGGGAAATACCTTGCTGGCCTCATCAATGATGGTAGTAGCCGCTTTAATACAGATCATTTTCGATTCAGAGACCCTAGTTATTTAAGAGTTTCAGAGGCTGATTTAGTCATCATCAATACCGAAACAGGAGAAGAAATTCGACCTTATACCAAACCGATGATGCTCACGAACCTGAATTGGTCTAAAGACGGTAGTCGCTTGATTTTCTTTCAGCAAAAGGGAGAAAAATTAGTGCTTTCCACTTTCGATATGAAAAGTAAAAAGACGCGCGACATCAAGGTGAGTGACAGTCGAATCATTACTGATGAGAATGGCATTCAAATTCTACCCAACGGAGAAAGTGTAATTATTGGGTTGAGAAAACAAGGTTGGCTTGAAACCGCCATGGCGGAGTATAAAGAAGCTACAGCAGGGCCAATTGTAGTATATGATGGAAAAGCACCTTTCCTGAAGTGGGATCAAATTGGCAATACATCGAGTTTGACAGCATTGGTCAAAGTGGATTTGAAATCTGAAAAAGTAACGGATCTATTACCTGAATCCAATTATGGTGGCTTGCGAATAGATGAAACAGGGCAATACCTATCCTTTAACGAAACCTTTCAATTGAAAACTTCATACGACAGGAGTGAAGGTGCCTCAGAATACCAAACGGGTTTTAAAGACCTGACTAAAAGTGATTCTGCCACAGTAGTTTATAAAAGAAGTCCGAAACGCAGAAGCTACAATTGGGATGATGCTGGAAGCCAATTTGTGTGGGTAGATTCGGGCAATGTTTTTCTGCATTCAATTGCCGCCATAGGCAATAGAGAACCCCTCAATCTCACCAATGAAAAAGCTTTTGAAGATGATGATAAGAAAAAGCCGGTAAAATTTTCAATAGTCAGATGGCATTCGCAGGGCAAGCGATTGCTCTTGAGCTCTAGTAAAGGCTGGTGGACAATTGATACGGATGGTAATAATTTGAAGATGGTTTATGAAATGCCAAAGGACAAAGAAGCCAAGGCTAAAGCCCCAAATATCAGTGTCGTAAACTGGTCGGCAGATGGGGCATATTTGTACGTTAGCTATTCCGAAAAAGAATTCTGGAAAAGAGGAGTTCAGCGATATAACATCAATGAAGGTAAATTTGAAGACTTAATGACCGACAGTAACCTCTATAATGGATGGAGATTTGCCGAGAACGGTCAAAAGGTAGTGTATAACAAATCAGATGGTGACCGTCCTTATAATCTCTTCGCTAACACGCTAGCTTTCAATTCCGAAAAGCAATTGACGGATTTAAATCCTTGGGTAGCCAATAAAAAATGGACTAAGACTGAACTGATCTCTTATCGAGATGCAGATGGAGTAGAGTTGAAGGGAATCCTATATTACCCCGTAGATTATGATCCCAATAAGAAATACCCCTTAGTTTTAGAGGTCTATGAAACCTTCTTCGATAACGGCTATCGCAATTCCATGAATTTAATTGCCAATCAAGGTTATTTTGGATTACGTCCTTCTGTTGATTTAGAAGAAGGTTATCCTGGAGAAGCCTGGGTAAAAGGAATCACATCTGCGATTAATAAATTGGTGGATGAAGGCAAAGTGGACAATGATAAAGTAGGGGTGCAGGGCGTTAGTTATGGTGGCTACGCCTCATCGCTGATCATTACACAAACCGATCGTTTTGCAGCAGCCATTAATATATCGGGCAAGGTAAATATCATCAGCTTTTTAGGTGATAGCCCTAAGATTGGCACCCGTAATTATTCAGCAGCAGAAAATGGACAAGATAGAATTGGTGGTTCTTTTTGGGACGAGCCTTTAAAATACTTTCAAACAAGTGCTGTATTCTTCGCAGACAGGATTAAAACACCACATTTACTTTTAACAGGCGAAGGTGATTGGAATGTGCCCGGCACGAATACCCGCGAATTGTATTACGCGATGCGCAGACTTGATAAAGATGTAACATGGGTAAACTACATGAAGGGTGGCCATGGAGCTGGCTGGGCTAGTAACGAAGCTGACTACCATGACCAATGGAAGCGCATTTTTGACTTCTATGCCAAGCATTTTGCCCCTAAAGAGAAGAAAGATTAAATTGGGTATTGGGTAATGCAAAGTTTTTAATTAGCCTGTAAAGTCTAATCGAACGTCATTGCAATGAATCCGAAGTAGAGCAAAGGATGAGGAAGCAATCTCATTAGTGAGTTAATTGTTTCAAGAAATTTTTGATTGCTTCGCGTGAACTCTATCGAATAAACAACTTAGGCGGGCTCGCAATGACGGTTACCCAAATTTGACTGTTC
>JBLIES010000268.1:0-3662 GCA_047633135.1 Roseivirga sp. | reverse complement strand
TGAATTGACTGGATTGGCGGTAGCTGCTCGTAATGAACGATAACCTGTGGTAAGCAATGCGATCAATAAGGATGCTCCAATACTGATGATGAAAATCATAGGCCCAATCGAAATTCTGTACTCGTATTGGCCAAGCCAGCTATTCATACCCCAAAAAGCCAAGGGTGCGGCAAACAAGAACGAAATACCAACAAGTACAATAAACTCCATTGAAAAACGGCTCATTAAACCTATTACTGAAGCACCTAATACTTTCCTAATGCCAATTTCTTTTGCCTTTTGATTGGCCATGAAAGACACAAGTCCATACAGCCCTAAGCAGCCTATAAAAATCGCTATAAACGCAAATGTGGTAAGCATTTGAGACATCTTCCTTTCGCCATCATAAAACTCAGCAATGTCTTCGTCTAAAAACTGGTAATCGAATTCATATTCTTCATGAATTTCGCTCCAAATCATTTCTAGTTCAGCCACTACTTTGGTAGCACTTTGTGCATTCACCCTAACGCCTAATGTCCTGAAATTCTCTGGCCTGGTAAACATGGCCACTGGTTCAATAGCCTCAGAGAGTGTTATGAGATGATAATCTTTCACTACCCCAACAATAGGTGCGGTCATTCCCCATAATTTCAAAGGCTTTCCGATGACATCATAAGGGTCCTTCACCCCTACTTTCTTAAGGAATGTCTCATTGACCACAAATTGATTCACAGTATCGCTTTTCATTAACCAATCGCCAGCGATCAATCTTAGGCCGTAGGTTTTTTGATATTGATCATCAGCCATTTTCACATGCATATCTAATTCAGTTTGAATACTGTCTGACGGCATGTAAAATGCATTTGTCACTGATTGTGAACCTGAGAAAGGGGGCTTATAGTTGAAAGAATGCGCTACTACTCCAGGTAAATTTTGGATTTTGGCCTCCCATAAATCCCTGGTCTTTGCATCCCTCTCTGCCAAATTGATATTGATGATCCATTCCTGATCATAGCCCATATCAACAGAATTGAAATAGTCCATTTGCCTCACCGCTACTACAGTTCCAAAAATTAAAACTTGGCAAATTAGAAACTGAGCAAAAACTAAAGACCTTCTAAAAAGCATATTTCCTTTTCCTTTGATCATTCCTCCCTTCAATGCGTCAATGGGTTTAGCTGAGGAAAGCACAACTGCCGGATAAAGACCAGCCAGAACTGAAACTGCAGTTAAAATAACCAACAGATAAGCTAATAATGAGAAGTCTGTCAGTGGACTAAAAGGGATTTCGATCCCAACAAAATCGTTGATTACTAAAGGCAAGAGCCTTTCTGTGATGGCAATAGAAATCAAAAGTGAGATTAGCGTAATGGCAAACGTCTCCCCCATAAAGCGGGCGATCAGTTGCTTGCGAGAACTTCCTAGTACTTTTCTCATGCCCACTTCTTTGGCTCTTTTCACCGCCATTGCTGTAGACATATTGATGAAATTGAAACAAGCTGTAACTATCAATAAAATACCAATAATTACATAGGCATAGAGTATTGCTTTTGGAGCAGAGCGTTGACTAAAAGTGCCAAATTCCTCGCTAAAATGATACTCGCTAAATGGTTCAATCATGAAAGTCCTTGATTCGCGGGTTTCTGCATCCCAATGCTTTTCAACAAAATCCGGGAATTGAGCTTCAACACTCTCAGCAGTAACATTATTATCTAACAGCACAAAGGCCACATTGTCGCTTGAAATACTTCCCCATTCATCGTTTTTCCAAGGCTCTGGTCCTTTTTTCGTTTCCATTGAAATGAAAAGACCAAAAGGGAAATCCGAGTTCTTCGGTGCATCTTCTAAAACAGCAATTACTTTCAAATCAGTTTTCTTATTCAACTTAATGGTTTGACCCACTGCCGAACTATTTGGAAAATACTTCTTAGCCAATGTTTGGTTAAGTGCAACCACATCAGGTTGATCAAAACCTGCTGCAACGGTTCCTTCTATCACTCCCCAATCAAATACATCGAAAAAATTCGGCTCTACATATACCAACTCTGGGTCTTCCTCATAGTATTTGATTTCGCTACCATTAGTGATGGAAATGAGACCAAATCGCTCATGTGAGATTAAGGTTACCTCTTTCAAGCCTACCATATCTGATTTAAGCGCACCTGGCATAATGAGCGGAATACCTCCCCCAGAATACTCTCTACCATCTTGAACATCAATATGCCCGACTCTATAAATGGAATTTAGATTTGAGTGATAGCGATTAAAACTTCTCTCTTGTTTTACAATCAGGAACATGACCAGACTACAGGTAATGCCTAAAGTGAGTCCACTAATATTGATGAGGGTAAATGCTTTGTTTCGGACGAAGTTTCGGAGAAGAATTCGAATGTAATTTCTGACCATGGAAAAGATATTTTGAATGATTCCTTTTGCTCTGCCTATTCAATGGTTATGCCAAGAATATAAATCCCTATAAATCTGTACCTTATAGGATTAACGTGATTACAAATTTAGAATAACCGTTTGTTTTCAATACAGCTTAGTGTTTGTTTTTAATACAGTTATTGCGTTTCGATGTTAACGGATTGGATATGGCATAAAGACTGTTTTGTTTTTTTCTATCCTGACTCCGAGGCTTCGGAGGAAGGAACTAGAAATAGATTTTGGACCCTTCTCACGAGACTTCGGGACCAAGGGAAAAGCCCAGAGGCTAGATTGTAATTATATTTGATGACTTGGACTGGACGATGTTTGTTAATTCAAAATCAGGAATTAATGCTTGGACTTTCATAAATAGGTTGAAGGGTATGCAGTATTTTCTGATAATTCTTAACTATATTTGATATGCATGTTGAGTTGGCTTCATCAGCACTAGGATACTGTCATTCAGCATCTTACCCCAATAATTTATATAAAACCTTTTTCAACCAACGGGTTAGTTTAATTTAAAATTATCTTTTTAAGAGCTTTCTCATTACTTTTCTTTGGCCATCCGCAATATACATTAAATACAATCCAGCTTTTAGATTTTCTAACTTCAAGGTGATTTCACTTACACTTCCAATAGGTAAATTCAATACTACTCTCCCACTAATGTCAAGGATAATTACTCTAGTAGTTGGCTTGAAGCCGTTTGTGCTCTGTATTGTGATCGAGTCAGAAAACGGATTAGGAAAAATGGAAATATCGGCCTCAAATAGGTCATATTCAATACTAGTGACTTGAGCCTCTATTACACTTAATTGGGAATTCACATTTACATTTTCTGTTCCATCTGTAAGTATTAACATCACTTGTGTTGTACCCGAATTTCCCAAAGGTGGCGTGATATCTATGGAGAATTGGTTGTTGTCAATCTTTGTAATTGTCAAAGCTTCATTTGGCACGACACTTAAATCACTAGACGAAGCAGAAAGAGATAGATCATCACCATCAATATCATTCGTGACAACAACAATCTGAATTGTTTCTCCAGCTACTACTTCCCAATCATTAACTTCATTAATGACTGGAGCATCGTTAACCGCAACGACAGTCAAGGTAAATGTTTGGGTTGCGGTATTATTAGCAGCCTGACCATCATCAGCAGTAATGGTGAACTGTTGACTACCATTGCCATCAGGCACAGCATCAATTGAAACTGCTCCAGTTTGACTGTTGATCGACACTGTTGCAAAGTC
>JBLIES010000267.1:0-3748 GCA_047633135.1 Roseivirga sp. | reverse complement strand
TTAGAATTATGAATTGGAAGCAAACTGAATAAAGGCAAAGACAAAATATTGCGGAAGAGTTAAGAGGAGATCAGCTTTGGGAGGAATACTCCGAAACTGAACTGTATCAAGAACTCTTTACTATTGCATGCATGCATGCTTTACTGGAATTTTCCAAGAAAATTTCAAGAACTAGATAATGCTAAGGTTTGTCTGAAAGTATTGGCTCAAAATGCCCATGCTTCAGAGGAGGTAAAGAAGCCATCGGCAGCCTTTATTACTAGGTTGCTTAACGATGGCATGAACGAGCACAACACTGTTTTTAGACTTTTTCATGATAATTTAGCTTCAACATTATTTCAAGAAGCCGAGCATATCATTTGGAAGTTTGATTATTCAGGCTTTGATGAAGCTGACCAGTCCAACACAATCACCATTTATACCTCATGGAATTGGGTGGACGAATTATAAGGAGTAAACGAATACGAATCCTCTGCTTTTTTAGATAAATAACTTACACACAAATGGAATTTAAGAGTATCAACCCATACAATAATATCGAGGTCGGCAGTTATTCAGGCTTAACTGAAGCTGAGTTAGAGCAAAAGCTACAAACAGCAGAATTAGCCTTTCACCCTTGGAAAACTACCCCGATAGAAGAAAGGGTAACCCTGATGAAAAAGGCAGGTGAAGTGCTGAGGGCTAATGTAGAAGAATACGCTAAAATGATCACCTTGGAGATGGGAAAGCCCATCAATGAATCTCGTGGTGAAATCAATAAATGTGCTTGGGTTTGCGATTATTATGCAGACAATACAATTGCTTTTTTAGCAAATGAAGTAATAGAAACCGATGCGCAATTGAGTTTTGTACAGCATGACCCGATTGGATGTGTATTGGCGGTGATGCCTTGGAATTTCCCTTTTTGGCAAGTATTTAGGTTTGCTGCGCCAACACTATTGGCGGGTAATACTGGATTGCTGAAGCATGCTCCAAATGTTTTTGGCTGCGCTAAACAAATAGAGGAGGTGTTTATAAAAGCTGGTTTTCCAGAAGGCGTATTCCAAAATTTGATAGTTCATCACGACCAAACGGAGAAGATCATAGCGCACAAGGCTGTTCAAGCAGTGAGTTTGACTGGCAGCGAAAGAGCAGGCGCTGCAGTAGCTGAAATCGCTGGCCGTCATATTAAGAAATCCTTATTAGAATTGGGCGGTAATAATGCCTTTATCGTTTGGGAGGATGCAGACATCGATAAAATCATGCAATCTGCATTAGTGGCAAGAATGCTCAATTGTGGTCAAAGTTGTATTGCAGCCAAAAGATTCATCCTTGTCGAGGGTATTTATGATGAATTCGTTTCAAAATTCATCACTGCAATGAGCGAACTTAAGTCAGGTGACCCATTACTAGAAGACACTAAAGTGGGGCCAATGGCAAGAATAGACCTCGCTGATCAGCTTCAAAAACAAGTGCTCACTTCGATTGAAAAAGGAGCTGAATTATTGCTTGGAGGCAATCAAAAAGGTTGCTACCACGAACCTACAGTCTTAGGCAATGTAAGGCCAGGAATGGCTGCTTTCGATGAAGAGACATTCGGCCCACTAGCGGCCATGATCAAGGCGAAGGACATTGACGATGCCTTCCGTTTGGCTGAGCTATCTCCTTTTGGACTAGGCGTAACTGTTTGTACTACCAATATAAATAAGGCAGTTGAGATGGCTCACAGAGTAAGTGATGGTGCCTACTTCGTTAACGAATTAGTAAAATCAGACCCGCGCTTACCTTTCGGTGGTACAAAGCGATCAGGTTACGGCAGAGAGCTGGCCAAGGACGGAATGATGGAGTTTACGAATAGAAAGACTGTATATGTAAAATAGCGTCAAGGAACTGATCAATATTTTAGGTTGGATAGTTACTCGCATTTATGGTGCGGGTAGCTATTTGCATTATGGGGTATTCCTTCTGAGATGGGCAGTTACTCTGATAAAAGCAGTGGTAATAGGCTATTGATTCATACAGTTGTGTTTATGAGGTGCTGAATATTTTTATTTGCATTAAACTATAATTAAATTAACCTGAAGTTTGTTAAATAATTCATTGGTTAATATATTGTTTGAAACTCTCAAGCCATGAAAAACCTTCTTCTCTGTTTATCAACGCTATTTTATTTTAATACGCTTTCAGCGCAAACTAGTCTTCCGAAGGAATTACTAGGAGATTTTTTTAGTGCCGATGGTTCAAATCGATGGGAGCTTACCCTTAATGAGAAATTTGTAGTGTATGAGTCAGAATTCTGGAGCTATGAAAATAGTCAGCAGAATGGCGATTACTGGACCCTTCAATTAGTTCAACCCAACAGGACTGAAAATATTAAAGTAAGACTGATTGACAATGGATTGATTCTATCAAAAGAGGACGTTACAGTGAAGCTTTTCAGAGAGAAGATGAAGGAAAATAGAGTAGTACTGGCAGATGAAACCCCATGGTCAGAAGATTTTTTAAGAACTGGTCAGGTGAGTATTTCTGGGGTAATAAAGCCCAGAGGTGAAATGCCATTAACTGCGGCCGTGATTTTTAATCATGCCTATAGCGATGATCAGCAGAAATACACTGCCAGTGTTGATGATGAAGGCAGATTTAAGCTCTTCTTTCCTTTGAATAATCCTCAAAGCATCATGTTTACTGTGGGTAAAGTTTTCGCTTCGTTCCTTGCTGAACCTGAATCTAAAATGGCGGTACTAGTAGAAGAAAAGGATGCAATTGATGGTATTGACAGTTGGTATGCAGAAACTCCAATTTCTTTTATGGGCAACTTGGCTAAGGAGAATGAGGAGCTAAGGGTTGTTCACCCTGAATACATGAAGGTCAGAAAGTACTTTGAAAGTGATAGCCTACAGAAGGCCTTAGCGCCTATGGATTACTTAGAATACCGTGTTGATTTGTTCAATAGTCATACGCAGTTTTATAATGATTATTTTGAGACAAATACTTTAAGCCTAAAGTCAAGGGAGTTTGCTTTGAGGGATGTCAGGGTTTATGCAATTAACGATTTAATGAGATATCGTTGGTTACATAATTCAGGAAGTGGGCCTATACAAGTGGTTGACTTACCAGGTGAATACCTAAAAAAGGTCCATGCTATGATTGATGGCGATCCTTTGGATATGCTTTCTACAGAATATGCTGGTTTAATGCGAGAATTTGCTAACGCAATGATGCCAATGGAACAAAAGGAAATGCATGAATATCGAATAGGCATAGTCTATGATTTTTTAATGGGGAGGGCCATTTCTGAAACTAATAAAGGATTGGTTAACTATTGGAAGTCGGTGGAGGTGAAGCGTGAAAAGCATTTTGGTTATGTCACCTTTCCAGATTCAGTGAAGTCTTTTACCGATCAGTATAATGAAGAATTGTTACTAACGAATGAAAAAGTAACCTGGGATATGCTTCTAAAGAGGATAAATGGTTTTGATAAGCTGTCAAAATCCTCAATAATAGCCACCTATATCGATCAAAAGTATTTTCACCGCGGTCAGGAAGTACCTGATGTTATCTGGGTCAAATTTCATGAATTAGATTTAGATCAAACTGCCGTGCAGGTAATGGATCAGAAATACGCGGACTTTAATTTACTGAGAACTAAAAAATTTATTGAAGGAATTGAACTAGTAGATTCTGAAGTGGATGTACTTAATCAACTCAAGGAAAAGTACGCGGGTAAAGTAATTTACATTGATGTTTGGGCGACTTGGTGTGGCCCTTG
>JBLIES010000266.1:0-3772 GCA_047633135.1 Roseivirga sp. | reverse complement strand
AGTTTCGACAGTATGACCGATGGATATAAACCTGCCAGAAGTGTTACGCCAAGAGTGATCCCCAATAGAATAAGAATCAGCAGAGGATCTTTAAGCAGGTTAAGCGATAAATTATAGCCCACAAACTGCTCCATGTTCGTCATAATCAATTCTGCAGCGCCCAGCGAAATCAAAACTGAAATGATTGTAATGAAGAAAGTTTCACCTAAAAACTGTTGCATTAACTGCCCCTTCCTTCCGCCTAAAACCTTTCTTATACCCACTTCTTTAGACCTTTTTATGGCCAAAGCGGTGGAGAGATTTACGAAATTAATGCAAGCTGTGAGAATCAAGAAAACACCAATGGCAATAGGAATAGTGAGGAAATCATTGGACACTGCGGCATCTTCATAAGTGTTATATTCTGGCTGAAAATGGATATCAGCCATTGCCTGTATCCCATAAGTCGTGTTATTTGTATCGTCTGACTTGTACTTCTTCCGAATTTCGTCCAAGGCAGTTTCCAGTTGACTTTCTTGAACACCAGGGGCTTTTAGAAAAAACACATTCGCATTGGATGAGGTCGAAGTCCACGAATCAGGTTGATAAAAGTCGAATATGGCCGAGATGGACTCATATTCCATTAACATGATAAAGGGAACCGAGCTATTGACAGGAGGGTCTTTCACGACCGCAGTAACAAATACATCCAAATCATCATTAAGCCTGATTTGTTTACCAATTACTCTGTCGTAGCCGCCATCGGTGATGCCAAACAACTTTTCAACCAAAGAAACTGAAATAACCACAGCGTTCGGTTTCTCTAAAGCCGTCTCAGGATTACCCAACTCAAAATCATAATCAAACAATTTGAAGTAATCTTTGTCTGCAAAAGCAATTCCTTTGCGCTGTTCAAAATGTTGTAAGTCACCAATGCTGTTAGTAACACTTAATTGACTTTCCCCAATTCCGAAAACACGAAGAGGCAATCCATAATCAGGGTAATCGGTTTTAAAGGCCAGTGTAAATGGATTTTGAATTCCAGCCTCCGTCTCTACCTGATTTACACTTTCCGTTCGTTTAGTGATTCTGTAGAGGTCTTCAAAATTGGTTTGGTACTGATCGAAACTCTTTTCGTAAAGCACGATTTTAAATAGCACGATGGCTGCGCTAATCCCTAAGGCCAGACCAAAAACATTGATAAAAGTATAAACCCGATTTCGAACGAGGTTTCTGTAAGCCGTAATGATATAATTTTTGAACATACTAATCCTGATTTCCCTATTGCATAACTAATAGCTTGCCAACTTTATATTTTACTGTATTACAGCTACTTACATGTTTTACCATTTGAAGCTATGTTGAATACCGTTTGTTTTTGATACATTTGACTGTTTGTTTTTGATACAGTAGCCCATGAGTAAAATTGAAGCCAAAATATTAGTTGTTGATGATGACATGGATGTGTTGAACACCGCACGCATGTACCTCAAACAACAATTTACACTGGTTCAAATTGAGAATAATCCAGAAGAAATCCCGATTCATTTCGAAAGAGAGTCTTTCGATGTCGTATTGCTTGACATGAATTTCAAAAAGGGCGATAATGAAGGGGAAGAAGGACTCAGATGGCTGAATAAAATATTAACAATCGACCCGAATTGCATCGTCATCTTGATCACCGCCTATGGTGAATTTGATTTGGCAGTAAAAGCGGTAAAAGAAGGTGCTAATGACTTTCTGCCTAAACCATGGAAAAACGAAAAGCTGTTTGGTACAATTCAATCTGCGCTACAGCTTAGGCAGAGTAAACTTGAAGTAGATCGACTTAAAAATACTCAGAAAGCAATTTCTGGTGATATTGATCAAAAATTAGAAAACTTCATTGGTGAGTCTCTCCCTATGCAAAAGGTTTTTTCAATGATTGAAAAGGTTGGACCTACCGATGCCAATGTTTTAATTTTGGGAGAAAACGGGACGGGCAAAGAGTTAGCGGCCCGAGCACTCTACCGTCAATCATTAAGGAAAAACCAGGTTTTTATCGGGGTTGACTTAGGCGCTATCAGCGAATCACTTTTCGAGAGCGAGCTTTTCGGTCATGCGCGCGGGGCCTTCACCGATGCTAAAGAAGATAAGCCAGGCAGGTTTGAATTGGCCTCTGGAGGAACCATCTTTTTGGATGAAATTGGTAACCTCTCTCTCCCACTTCAAGGTAAATTACTTTCGGTACTACAACAACGAAAGGTAAGCCGAGTAGGGAGTAATAAAGAAATCAATCTTGATATCAGGTTGATTTGCGCCACCAATATGCCCCTTTATGACATGGTAAAAGAAGGCACCTTTCGGCAAGACTTACTGTATAGAATCAACACGGTAGAGTTAAGAATGCCATCGCTTTCTGAACGCATTGAAGACATTGACATCCTCGCCAACCATTTTATTCAGCTGTATGGAAAAAAATACCAGAAGCCAAAAGTCAGAATTGATCAGAATACACTTTCAAAATTAAAGAAGTACCATTGGCCAGGAAACATCCGAGAGCTACAACACGCCATAGAGCGCGCAATAATACTTGCCGACAATAATAAGTTGACTTCTGATGACTTTATGCTGAAACCTAGCAAACCGACAAAACGCTTGGAAGAAGACATTTTGGATTTATCAGAAATGGAAAAAAGATTGATTTTAAAGGCTTTGGATAAGCACAGTGGCAACGTGACCCGCGCAGCGAAAGACCTTGGCCTGGATAGATTAGCACTTTACAGAAGGTTACACAAGTATGGATTGTAGGGTAGTGATGTGTAATTAGCTTATTGCTTATCAGAATGATGTATTTTAATATATAAGTCAGCAAAATCGAAGATGAAAATACCAATTATTGAAGGCCTAATTGATCGGAGAATACTTATCAACTATCAAGTTGAAAAAGAGATACTCGAAGCTCTGTTGCCCTACCCTTTCAGACCAAAACTTATAGAAAACACAGGAGTTGCAGGTATTTGCTTAATTCGATTAAAAGAAATTAGACCAAAAGGCTTTCCCAAAAACATTGGAATCTCCTCCGAAAATGGAGCTCATCGAATCGCTGTGGAATGGGAGGAACATGGAGTAACAAAAGAAGGTGTTTATATTCCAAGAAGGGATACTTCATCTAAAATCAATGCTTTCGCTGGTGGATTTATCTTCCCTGGAGAACATCATTTAGCTCATTTTGACGTCAACGAATCAAAAGGAAACTATGATGTGTTTTTTAAAAGTAAGGACCAAACAACACTTCACATATCAGCTCACGAGACTGAAAAATGGAACGAAGACAGTATATTCAAAAGCATAAATGAAGCTTCGGTATTTTTTGAGCAAGGTGCTACCGGTTATTCACCTAATAATAAAAAGACATTTGATGGACTAGAGCTAAAAGCAAAAAACTGGAAAGTGACTGCGCTAGAAGTAACTAAAGTTGAATCAAGCTATTTCAATAGCGAACAAATATTCCCTAAAGGCTCAGTGAAGTTCGATAATGCCTTATTAATGAAGAATATCTCACACGAATGGATTGGTCTAGCAGACCTTCCATGATAACAACAAGCAAGAAATGGCCCATTTACTAATTAACTAATACACCAATCAACCAACCCATGGTTTCAAAGAGATTTGCTTTACTGGTTGTCCTTCGCATAGCATTGCTTATGCTGACAATGACTGCCCTGGCTTTTATTTTTGCCAAAACAGAATTGTTCTTCAACCAAATCATTCTTCTGTGCATAGTGATCATTCAGGTTTCAGAGCTGATCCG
>JBLIES010000265.1:0-3832 GCA_047633135.1 Roseivirga sp. | reverse complement strand
CCCTTCACAAAAACGCCTTTCCCATTAGCCACCAGCTTGCCTGCGCTATTGAATATTTCTGAAGAAGCTACAATTTCTCTTTCGTTGACCTCAATTACTTTACCAATGGCGGTTAGGGTATCTTCCATTACAGGTCTGCGGAAATGAACTGTATAAGATTTTGTTAGAAGAAAATAAGTTTTCTCTATCGATGCAGCTGCAAAATAGGCTGAGTCGTCTAATAATTTAAAATAGATAGCACCATGCATGGCCTCTGCTGCATGAAAATACTGATTACCAATCGCTAATCTAAGCGTAGCCTTCTCAAATTCTACTTCCAGTGCTGACCCTTTGAAAATACCTTGATTCAAAGGCGCTGATTGAAAAAGCGCATCTAACTTCCTAAAGTGATCAGCCTTACTCATAGTCTGGAATTAGGCCAAACTGTATGAAGTGATGCTTCACATGTTTTCTGTGAAAGAGTAACCATTCTTGCGCAGTCATTGGCCCTCCATAAGGGTGGTCGGACATAAATCCTGGCTGTTCTGCTGAGAATTTTAAGAAGCTTTCTGTCTCGATTATGAACTTTTCCTTTGCTTCGTCAAGCCCTGCAAACCTTAAGGGTTGGAGTTCGCCTTTGCCAGTTGGTAAGGTTACATTTCTACGCATGGGGCTATCTTTCATTAAATACTCCTTTAGCCTCTCTCTGTCTTCTTCTTTCGATATGACAGAAATTTTAATCCTGCCAATCGACAACTTATAAGTCACTATTAAGTGCTCGAGCATGTGCTGAGGAGTCATTATCCCCCAAGATGGCTGAGTCGATGGGGTTAAGTCCTTGAGCTTTTCTTTAGCTTCTAAAAGCAAAAAGTGGGAGGCATTCTCTATATTAGAAGTCATACTTTAGTTAATTATTAATAAAATCACATGATTAAACGCCTACCCCTGTATACTCTGCTCTTTTTATTCGGTAGCTATGGCTTGTCCAGTGCCCAAAATTACGTCAAAGTAGAACATATAAAGAAGGAAAACATCATCTACCTTACGGCAAACAATACCACTGAGAAAGATTATGAATACAAATTCGAGTTCACACTAGAGAATCTAAAGATGGTGGACATGATTGAGGAAATTAAAATTCCTGCTGGGGAAGCACGCCCATTTGCTATTCTTGCGCTAACCGATCAATCTAAAAGCTGGAAGTTCAATTACAAATACTGGCATTATATATACTTTGAGGGTGGCATTTTCAAAGAGATAGCGAAAACCTTACAGTTATCAATAGAAGAGGCAGAAAATTCTATCATCGTTTTTGATAAAGATGGCTGTTCAAGGTGTGATAAAACCCTCAATTACCTTGAGTCTAAAAAAATCAAACACCATGTTTTAAATATTACTGAAAACAAGGATAACGCTCAAATGATGAATGGTTATGCGTCAGAGCTCGGGTTAAACCTTACCACGATTACCACCCCAATGATTTTAATGGGAGGAACGATAAACTTCAATATTTCTGATCTCGATGGCTTCCTATTCAAAATGAAAAAATTCGCGAAAGAGAAAGGCCTCAAATGAGGCCTTTCTCTATATGTTGCTCCATAAGCTAACTTTTTCATTGCGTTTTAGCTGCGATCAATTGATTGACTTTGACCACTTCCCAAGAGATACCATTTAGAATTATTGGACTAGGTTCCTCTTCGGCATCAACAAAATAGGTCATTGACTTAAGCACATAGAAATAACTATCATCATTATACTTTTGACCATAGGATTCCGGTAGATCAGCAAGCGAATAATGATTCAACAGCTCAACTAAATCGAAGAAATCCTTTTTAATGGCTCGCTGTTCCTCGACCTAACGAAAACGCTTGAAGTGACTCAAGTACTCACAGGTCGATCAGTAATTCCAGTGCTGCGGTGTCGACTGTTTTTCTCCGTAGTCTCTGAATTGCTCTTGCTGTAGCTTAAAATAAAGACAGCAGAACGAAAGGGTTTTATTATCGAGGTAACAAGTGTTGACAAGTTGTTCTTTGCAGACTTCATTCCATAATAATTTATTACGGCCCAACAATCATCCATTTTACCTTTCATGAACACTCGCGGAATAATAAACGATTTGTGCTGGTTTTATGAAACCATCTTCTGGTCTACATCCCAAAACAAGTGACTGCTTAATCCCATTTTAAAAAGTGATTTCAAGTATTCCTTGGTTGCTTAGTTCGTTCAGCTTTCTGATTTATTAACTAATTTCTTTTCAAAAAGGATTCCTGACTCAGAAAAGGAAATAAAAGGATCGCCATGATGTTTTATAAAGCTTTCTCCCCTGAATAATAAAGGGGATAATTATCTCGAAAGTTCCTCTAGGGGCAATATCATGCAATCACCTTGATTAAATCTTCTGATATCAGCGCTGCCGAATTAAAGAAAAAAGGCCTCAAATGAGGCCTTTTTTCTTTGTATTAATTCTTTGTAATTACTCTCCTAAAAATGGATAACGATAGTCTGTTGCTGGCACAAAAGTTTCTTTGATCAAGCGTGGGCTTACCCAACGCAATAAGTTAATCATAGAACCTGCTTTATCATTCGTTCCAGAACCTCTTGCTCCACCAAAAGGCTGCTGTCCTACAACGGCTCCTGTTGGTTTGTCATTCACATAGAAGTTACCTGCAGAATTTTCTAAGGCTTTAATACCAAATTCTAACGCATATCTATCTTGAGAGAATAGAGCACCTGTTAATGCATATGGAGACGTGGTATCCACCAACGTCAAAGTTGCTTCGTAGTCTTTAGGCTCGTAGACATAAATTGTCATTACCGGGCCAAAAATCTCCTCGCACATTGTCGTGTACTTTGGATCAGTTGTTAATAAAATGGTGGGTTCAATAAAATAACCTTTCGACTTATCGTAACCTCCACCTGCGACAACTTCTACCTTATCGTTTGCTTTCGCATCATCAATGTATTTAGCGATTTTATCGAATGACTTTTCGTCAATTACAGCATTGATAAAATTACCAAAGTCTTCCGTCCCTCCTATTTTGAAGGTTTTCAAATCTGCTGTAACGAACTTTCTTACATCATCCCATAAGTTAGAAGGAATGTAAGCACGTGACGCTGCCGAACATTTTTGACCTTGGAATTCGAAAGCACCTCGCGCAATGGCAGTGGCCACTGCCTTAGCATTAGATGACTCGTGAACCATGATAAAATCTTTACCGCCTGTTTCACCAACAATTCTAGGGTAAGATTTATACTTCATGATGTTGTTTCCGATCGTTTTCCAAATATGTTGGAATACGTTCGTACTACCAGTGAAATGAATTCCACCAAAGTCTGGATGATCGAAAATCACAGCACCTGCCGTAGGACCATCTACAAAAAAAAGATTGATGACACCACTAGGGACGCCCGCTTCTCTAAAGACTTCCATCAACACATGAGCAGAATAAATCTGGGTGTTTGAAGGCTTCCAAACCACAGTATTGCCCATCATGGCAGCTGAGCTTGGCAGGTTACCCGCTATGGCTGTAAAGTTGAAAGGCGTTAAAGCGAACACGAATCCTTCTAGAGGCCTTTGTTCTACTCGGTTCCATACCCCTGGAGAAGAGGCTGGTTGTTGCTTATAGATATCGGTCATGTACTGAACATTAAACCTTAAGAAATCTATAAACTCACAAGCTGAATCAATCTCTGCTTGGTATGCATTTTTTGACTGCCCCAACATAGTGGCCGCATTAATCTTCGCTCTGTAAGGCCCTGCAATAAGATCAGCCGCTTTTAAGAATATAGCAGCTCTATTTTCCCAGCTTGTATTTGCCCAATCTTTCTTAGCCGCTAAAGCGGCATCGATTGC
>JBLIES010000264.1:0-3854 GCA_047633135.1 Roseivirga sp. | reverse complement strand
ACTTGGCCGATAGACAACTCATTTGAGTTGAGTCCATTTAACCTTTTCAGGTCTAACACATCTAAATTGTATTGTTTAGCAATAAAAAAAAGTGTCTCACCAGTTTTAACAGTGTGGGTTGCTCCTGCAGACGATTGGGTTGTTGTTATTGGTCTTAAGTAAGGAATTAGAATTGTTTGCCCCACCTGAAGACCCTGTGCTAGTTCTACATTTTTATTTTTGATATCAATGACGGAAGAACCGTAACGTCTACTCAAGGAGTAGAGCGTTTGGCCGGCAATCACTTTATGAATTACAAAAAACTTATCCCCTTCCTTTTTTACTCCTAATGAATCTGTTTGACCATTTACCACCAAGGTGCTAAAAATGAGCAAAACGAGATACAACAATACCTTTTTCATAAACTCTAGATTAAATATCCTTTGATCTCTCTCTTCTCCTTAACAAATATAAGCTCTTCATTGACTATATAAAAAGTATCCGAAGCGAGCCCTTTAGAATGCGCTGCCAATATTTCTGTCATCAGTAGATTACCCGAACTATTAAAAACGTACAGCGCATTAGACAAATTTTGTTCCACCTTTTGATGAGCAGAAATTATAATGAGATTATTATGCTCCAAATAATCACATGCTCCGACCAAGTCTAAAGAGGCGAACTCCTTTAAAAAATGCTTCACGGTCTGAAAGTAAGGACTCTCTTCAGCATAGTGAAACGGCAAAACCATGCTGGCTGATCTACTTTCTGACAATTTTTCTGTGTCATCACTCTCAACCTGCTCTCCACTGTTAATATCGATTAAAAAAACACTTTCCTCTTCATTATTCATTTTAAGTTTCAAAATATCGCCCGACAATCCGATGGCAATCACTTCCTCAATCGACCAAATGGCCTCCAATTTGACAATATCGAAGCCAAATAGAGTACGTGACTCAATATTCTGAGAATCGTTGAATACTTGAAAAATGATTGTACTCTCAACAAAGGAGTATATGCTGATCCACCAAGACTCCTCGAAACTGATTGCCTTCCACTGGAAGGCATTCTTTTCAAGATCGTAAAGAGAAAAAGTGGTATTCATACCCCCTTCTTCACGGCAACCTATCAACAGCTTATTGTTGCTCAGAGAGGTTTGCCAGATATCACCTGGTAAGGTTTCGGAAAACTGTAGGTTTAGCTGTTTTGGCAATTCGTTTCTTCGTATTTTAACACAAAAATAGCCTAATCAAAGGCCAATCAAAGCGATGTTGAAAATTGTAAGAAGAATTAGCCTTTTGTGCTTGAGTATTGTGGTGGCAGTAGGCCTTATGGCCGAATGGAAACAGGATCAAAATCCTGAGAAAAAGAAAGTTTTTGTATTGGAAATCAGAGCAGAGATTGATCCTCGAATGAATCGCTATGTAGATTTGGCATTTAAACAGGCCACGGAAGAAAAGGCGGACATTGTCATTATTGACATGGATACTTATGGGGGAACAGTAAACGATGCCAATGACATCCGAACAAGAATATTAGAATACGAGAAACCTGTATGGGTGTTCATCAATAACGATGCAGCTTCTGCTGGCGCGTTGATTTCCATTGCTTGTGATAGCATTTACATGGTACCAGGTTCTAATATTGGTGCAGCCACTGTGGTCAGTGGAGAAGATGGCAGCCAAGCACCCGACAAATACCAATCATACATGAGGTCCATCATGAGGTCTACGGCCGAGCAAAACGGCAGAGACCCAAGAATTGCAGAAGGAATGGTTGATGATAGGATAGAAATTGAAGGAGTGACCGAGGCTGGTAAAACGATCACATTCACCAGTTCAGAAGCCATTAAAAATGGTTTCTGCGAAATGGAAGTCGCTAGTTTTGATGACCTATTAAAGAAAAACAACATCGAGGATTATGAGGTAATTCGCTACGAATTAGATACCTCCGAAAAAATCATCGCCTTTTTCCTCAACCCCTTTATCAGTGGCCTTTTAATCTTGGTCATCGTTGGCGGGTTATATTTTGAATTACAATCCCCTGGGATCGGTTTTCCGCTAGCCGCTGCAGTCATTGCTTTAGTCTTTTATTTAGTGCCCTATTATCTCAATGGTCTTGCTGCCAATTGGGAAATTGCAGCACTTCTACTCGGCTTTATTTTAATTCTATTGGAGGTTTTCGTTATCCCCGGCTTTGGGATTGCTGGAGTATTAGGCATTGCCTTTACGGTATTCTCCCTCATCTTTATCATGATCGACAATGACGTTTTTAATTTCGATTATGTACCCAGTGGGAGTTTAGCCACCGCGGCCACCGTTGTATTTGCAGGAATGTTTGGGTCCTTGATCCTTATTTTCAGTTTAGGCTATCGGTTTACAACTTCCAAAATGTTTCAACGCTTTGCATTAATGAGTGAGCAAAAGAAATCAGAAGGCTATACCTCCTCTTATTACACCGCGGACTTAATGGGCAAACAAGGGACCGCATTCTCTGCTTTGAGGCCAAGTGGGAGAGTAGAAATCGAAGGTGAAATATATGATGCCTACTCTCGTGGAGAATATGTTGAAAAGGGCGAAAAAATAACTGTAATTAGCCAAGAAGGAACATCAATTAAAGTAAGAACAACCCCACATGTCTGATCTCTCCAACGAATTTAGTCCCGAAAGCTTAATGATGAGCTTTGGGCATGATCCATCTTTAGTTAGAAACTCGATCAAAAACCCAATTTTTCAAACCTCTACTTTCGAATTTTCTACTGCAGAAGAAGGTAAAGCTTATTTTGAAAAAGTGAATGGTGCCGGTAATACCACCGAAAAAAACAACAGTTTAATCTATACCCGACTCAATCACCCCAATTTGGTGACGGCCGAAAAAAGGCTTTCTCTTTTAGATGAGTCAGAGGATTCTGCTTTTTTCGAAAGTGGAATGGCGGCCATTACCACTTCGATCTTAGAAATTTGTAAATCTGGTGATTTGATCCTCATGTCATTCCCCATCTATGGTGGCACAGATTCATTTATTAAAAATTTCCTGCCAAAATTCGATGTGCAATTCTTAGGGTTCGATCCTCACATGTCTGAATCCGAAGTTGTCAATCTAATTGAATCGCACCCAAGAAAAGATAGACTTGCGTGTATCTATGTAGAAACGCCTGCCAACCCAACCAACTCATTGGTTGATATCGAAATGGCTGTTCGCGTGGCCGCAAAATATTCCAACCCCAACAAGAAAGTGATAGTGGCGGTAGACAATACTTATATGGGTCCGTTGTGGCAAAAACCCATTACCCTTGGTGCCGACCTGATTATGTATTCTGCCACCAAATACATTGGTGGACATAGCGATGTGATTGCAGGCGCTTGTTCTGGAGGTAATGCGCTGATAGCTCGGATTAAGAAATTAAGAGCCGGTTTGGGTTGCACTGCCTCCCCTTGGACATCGTGGTTGATCAGCCGAAGTTTAGAAACTATTGGCCTGCGCATGGATAAACAAGCTGCTAATGCACGAAAATTAGCAGACTTTTTAAGAGACCACGCTAAAGTAGCTAAAGTCTATTATGTTGGCCATATCGATGAAAAAAATCCTCAATTCGAGCTTTATAGAAGACAAATGACATCTGGTGGAGCCATGTTGGCCTTTGATGTAAAAGGTGGAGAAGCCGAGGCTTTCCGTTTTCTGAATGCTGTGCAATTAGCAAAACTGGCGGTAAGTTTGGGCAGTACAGAAACATTGACCTCTCACCCTTTTACCATGAGCAGCTCCAATATGACAGTCACAGACAGAGAAACAGTGGGCATTACACCCAGTATGATCAGAATCTCTACAGGTATTGAAAATCCTGATGATTTGATCAAGGATTTTGGCAGAGCGTTGGA
>JBLIES010000263.1:0-3858 GCA_047633135.1 Roseivirga sp. | reverse complement strand
AAGACCGAGAAGACCTTTTTCAGGAAATTGTCCTTCAGGTTTGGAGGTCGATACCAAAGTTCAGAGAAGAATCTGCAGTAACCACCTGGCTTTATCGCATTGCTCTTAATGTTGGCATTAAGTGGACTATTAAAACCCAGCGCTACCAAGAACTCAATCAACCTATGCCAGATATTAGTCCTGTGCTTAAGGAGATGGAGTATGCTGATCCGCGTTTGGCTTGGCTCTATGAGCAAATCGCTGCCTTCAACCCGATTGATCGATCACTCACGTTACTCTTGCTCGATGGCTTTAGTTATAAGGAAATGTCTAAAATGTTAGGCATCACGGAGAGCAATGTAGGGGTGAAGATCAATAGAATTAAAAAAGAACTTATTAGAAAATCTGATAAAGAGACATCACATGGAATTTGAAGAGATGAAAAAAATTTGGGATACCCAGAATAATCAACCGCTTTATGCGATTGACAAAGCCGCCTTGAGCAGAAGCGTAAAGGCGAAGAAAAACAACACAAAAAAGACGACTAACATGACGGAGTGGATACTGATTGTCGCCAATCTATTTGCTGGATCCGTCATCCTTATTACACGCTATTTAAAAGAAAATGGCAACCTGGTTGCCATCGGAATGGGGGTGATGATGCTTATTACTGCCTGCTATCTTTTATTTTTAAGAAACAGAAGAATTAAATTCGATCAGCAAGTGGACACTTCCGTTTTAGGCGATATTGATAATGCGTTGAAGAATATAGACTATCGGATTAGTCTCTCAAGATCGATGATTTGGTATTGTGTTTTGGTAGCCGCGTTCACACTTTACTCGGTGATCGACAGTGAAAAATCTACTATTTTTATCATCTCAGTTGCCGCCTTTTTTGTTGTGGGCCTTGCACTAAGCCGCTTGGAACATAAATATTTTCATGTAGGTAAAAGGAACAAACTACTGGCTTTGAAAGACAAGTTGATCAATGAGTTAGAATTTGATTATCCAGCGCAGTAGTTTGATTTGAGTCGAATAGAAAAATAGTACAAAGGTCAAAAAGGTATCTACTTCAATGAGGTTAGCATGGGAAAGGTAATTTGGTGGGTGTTTGTGCTTTCGAAAAACGAAATGCTGGAAGTACAAACGCTTATAGATCATGATGAAGTCGTTGTTGCTTTGATTTTTGGAATTGCTTATGGTCTTTGGTTTTGCCAAGTTCTCACCGACTCTAAACTCAACCATTGGCCAAATAAAATGTAAAACAGAAGTTTACCTAGGTGAATGAAAAACTCTTGGAAAGAGCTGGCCTTACTATCCTTTGCCAAAGTCTAAGACTCGTAAAGTCCAATCCAGTGAAATTCCTTCAAAAAAAAGGAGCAATAGACTTGATGTCCAAGTTAAAAATCAGGGGTAGTTTAAGGTGTTTTTCCATTGCTGATTTTTACTTTCATTTGAGTTTGTACCTACCTTAGAAGTCAAAACTTTAATTATTATCGCCTTATAACGCTAGACCAACTTCCACTCACAATAAAAGGACTATATCATTAGATTTGCACATATTTAAATTATCGATGATTAGAAGCCTTAATAGCAACGTTTAAGTAATATTCACACTATTTTGGAGTCAAGATTTACCCTTTAAATCTAAACAACTAAAGAGTTTTATTCCATTGGTGTAATACATTATAAGCCATCCTAACCAAATTTTATTTTTGTGGGATGCGAAAGACCATTTTGGCTTTATTTGTTCTTTTTTTAGGCCTCTCATTGTTCAGTCAAGGGATAGCCATAAGAAGAATTTCGACACCGATTGTAATTGATGGGGTGCTCGATGATGCCGCTTGGGCTTTTGCAGATTCAGCATTTAATTTCAAACAGTATTTTCCGTTTGACACTTCCCTCGCTGTGGCACAATCTGTAGCCCGTATTCTTTATGACGATGAGTATATTTATGTCTCTGGTGTGATGTCCAATCCAAAAGGCGCTAGAGAATACATTACGCCTTCTCTCAGGCGAGACTTTAGGGGGGAAGCAAATGACTCATTTTCGGTTATTTTTGATGCTTTTCAAGACAATACCAATGGTATATTATTCGGTATGAATCCTTTTGGGGTCAGGAGAGAGGGGCTTATTGCCAATGGTGGCAGTGGTCAAGGTGCTTTGAGTTTAGATTGGGATAATAAATGGTTTGGCGAGGCCAAACAGTATGACGGTTATTGGGTGGCTGAAATGGCCATTCCATTCAAAACATTAAGGTTCAATGCCGATCAAAGTCAATGGAACATTAATTTCTATCGAGTCGATAGCGAGTACACAGAACGGTCTACTTGGTCTCCAATTCCAAGGAATTTTTCAATCGTCAACTTGGCTACCATGCGAGAACTCAATTGGGATGAACCCACACAAAATACAGGGAAGAATATCTCATTTATTCCTTATGTAGCCGCAGGCACAACGGCTAATTATTTAGATGATTCTCAATCTAACAGCTCTGTAAATGCTGGTTTTGATTTGAAATATGCCGTGACCTCAGGCCTCAATCTAGACCTGACTGTGAACCCCGATTTTTCACAGGTAGAGGTAGATCAGCAAGTCACCAACCTTGATAGGTTTGAAATATTCTTCCCCGAGCGAAGACAGTTTTTTTTAGAGAATGCCGATCTGTTTGGTAATTATGGTAACAGAGGGACAAGACCATTTTTCTCTCGAAGAATTGGTGTCGCAAGAGATGAAAACACTGGTCAGAATGTTCAAAATGCTATTCCAGTAGGAGCACGTTTAAGCGGTAAGTTGAATGATGATTTAAGGTTAGGCTTTTTATCTATGCAGGCGGGCAGTGATGAATCAATAGGTTTACCTTCTTATAATTATTCGATGCTCACCTTGCAGCAGAAAGTTTTTGCACGTTCTAATGTTTCGTTTTTAATGGTGAATAAACAAACATTTGAAAATGAGTCTAGCTACGATGCTGCGAATTATAACGAATGGAATAGAACCGTTGGAGTCGATTATAACTTGGCTTCAGAAGACAATATATGGAATGGTAAAGTCTTCTATCATCAATCTATAGACGAAATTCAACCAGAAGATGCCTATTCTTCGGGTTTCGAGTTGAGCTATGGCGTACCAAAATTCACCTCGAATATCTTCGCTCAAACCGTTGGTGAAAATTATAATCCCGAAGTCGGTTTCGTTCGAAGAACGGATGTCCGGCAAGCTTCGAGCACTTCTCGCTACTCGTTTTTCCCTGTGGACAGTGGAATCCAGAGACATGGGCCAGGTTTTGATTTTGATATGGTTGGTAATTCTGAATTTGGATTGCTCGATTGGGATGTGAATTTACTTTACGATATTTTTTGGAAAAGTTCAGCAAGGTTCAGCTTAAGGCTTAGGAAACAGTATACTTACCTTTTCAATGGTTTTGACCCTAGTGGTTCTGGAGGAGTTAGGCTACCTAGCGATACTGATTACACGACTTATTTGTTAATTGCTAGTTATCAATCAGACCAACGAAAGAAATTTTTTTATAATTTGAGCACGCGTTCCGGTGAGTATTTTAATGGAACAAGGGTCAATTTGGAGGGAAGCTTTACTTATCGATATCAGCCTTTAGGTTTCACCAGTATAGATTTTGCATATAATAAAATTCGTTTGCCAGGTCCGTATAGTAACGCTAACTTAATTTTAATAGGGCCAAGGTTTGATTTCACATTTTCGAAAAAGCTTTTTTGGACTACATTTGTACAGTACAACAGTCAAATCGATAATCTCAATATCAATTCTAGGTTACAATGGAGGTTCGCACCGGTGTCGGATTTCTTCTTGGTGTATACTGATAATTATTTGGCTACCGATGAAGGTGGATTCATCAACATT
>JBLIES010000262.1:0-3872 GCA_047633135.1 Roseivirga sp. | reverse complement strand
TTGAGCGAGAACAATTACGCCTATTATTACAATGCATATCCCAATCTCAAAAGCATCAATGGCATCCCTGTAGCCACCTTAATAAACACTTATAATTATAAAGCCGCCAAAGCACCAGCAGCGGCAAAAAATACGAGAGGAGCAATGGCCATTGAAAACTATGGGGCGCTATTATTTAAAAATAATCTAGAAAGTACAGACAGTGTACAAGTTGTCTTTAGCGATGGTGCTCATGAGAAAGCTGAAACCTTTCAATTAACAACCGATGAGAAAGGCCACACCTCCAGTGTACTGAAAGAGTATTACAACAATAGTGAGAAGGTAGAAAACGGAGACTTTAGGGCTTTAAGCAAAATTCTAGACCATAATATTGGCTATATCAATATTCCAGAGATGTACCAATATGACGCAGTAGATGGCTTGGAGAATTTCATAGAAAATACGTTGAATAGTTTTTCAGCCACCAAAGCATTAATTATTGATGTCAGAAATAACCCTGGAGGTGTAAGAGACATTCTTCAAACAGTGGCAAGTTATGTAGTACAATCAGCGCAAACACCTTGGGTAGCGAATGTGGCTTATTTGAGAACCGACAAACCATTGAATACTGAGGAAGCATCAATGAGTAGTCGATATCTCTATCCTTATCATTCTGAAAAATTCACCGATACCGACAGAAATGCCATAGACCAGTTCAACAAGAGTTTCCAACTTCAAAAAACAGTAGATCCGTCAAAATTCAGTAGTCCTTTTTATATGGTTTTGCATCAAGGAGATCAATCGTATACACAGCCTCTTTACCTCTTAGTGAATGAAAGCAGTTTCAGTGCGGCCACTGTTTTTACAAGCGCATTTAAAGGGTTACCAAACGTTAAAATAGTAGGAGAAACAACGGATGGTTCTAGCGGTAATTCAAGGGAATTGTACCTGAATAATTCCAACATTAGAGTTAAGGTATCTACCATGTTGTCTTTTCAAAGAAACGGAAAAACACTAGACGGCAATGGCACCCTACCCGACATCATTATTCCAGAAAATGAAGCGCAGGTTTTAAAAGGAGTGGACGGTCAATTAATTAAATTAATTGAAATGATTAATCTTAATAACTGAGTCTATTGGCAAGACTGTTCGGAATTCTTTTATCACTTATGCTAACATTATTTCCCTAAAAGAGTCCGTCCGTACGGAGAGAAGATGCTAAGTAAAAACAGATGCTTTCGTTTATTCACATTTGACATTTTAGTCTATAGCAGCAAATGCTTTATTTTAAAGCACACAAGAGTACTTTTTTGATAGTTTCAGTAGGAATGAAAATTGAAGCCAAAACACATAGTAACAATTAATACATACCTTGGACTTAGGTTTCAAACAGGTTATTAGCAGGCTACCTTGTATTTCAGCGCTTAATAAGGCTAAACGCGTGAAGCAAGACTGCTGAAAAAGAGAGGCCACAGTGCAACAACTATTGAGAAAATACTAGGAGCCACTGGCTTAGGTATTTTCGAGAAACATTGAAATCCTGATTTTTTAAACGATTCAAGCTAAATTCCGCATGACGCCCATGAAAGATAAAAATGTATTGAAAAGCAGCACTTGGAAAATGAGTGCTATTCTAGGGCTGATGGTATTGATGCTATCGTTCGGATGTTCTCCTGAACCCAAGGCTTGGGAAGACATCAATGAGGAAGGTGCATTTCTTGTGTTCCGAAGACAATCACTCATAGGAGAGGAGACCTACAGTATTACTTCCAATAAAGATTCAATTGTTGTCAAATCATTACAAGGAGAAAATGAAAGGGGCCGAATTACAGGTGTTCAGTCAGAACTTCATTTGAAGATGGATTTATCTCCAACCTACTATGTCAACAGGCGATTGGCCGATGGCGATACCACCAATAATTTTAGACTAGAAGTAAAGTCAAATGAGGTCTCCGTCTGGGAAAAGAAGTTTGAGGTTTCAACTACTGCTAAAACAGACCTGTTTTTCCCTGTGCACAGTAACATTCCTGCTGCAATGGAGATGATGCTCTATCACTACTATTTTAAACAAGGAAAACCAGCTGTAATCCCGACTTTACCAAGGGGTGAAATTTCCATTACACATAAAGGACAGGATATCGTGCAGATTAAAGGGGTGGATGTAGTACTCGATCGATACGTAACAGAAGGCATCAATTGGGGTGGCAGAACCATATGGCTAGATGAATCAAAAAACCTGATTGCCCTAGTAAAGGCCAACACCCAAATCAGGGAGTTGATCAGGAAAGGATATGAAGAAGCATTACAAGTCTTTATAGATGGAAATGTAACCGAACAAATGAATGCGCTTGCCCAATACACCAATGACCATAAGGAAGAACAACCCGCCATCACTGCTTTGGTAGGAGGCGATGTCGTAGATGGATTGAGTGACTTGACGAAAAAAGACATGACGGTGATCATTGAAAATGGCAGAATCAAAACGATTGGAAGCCGAGCGTCAACTGAAATACCAGAAGGCGCAAAAGTGATCGACTTAGCAGGCAAGACTTTGATCCCAGGCTTGTTTGATATGCATGCACACTCCAATCAGGTGCAATGGGCGCCAGCCTACCTCGCTGGAGGAATTACTACCATTCGCGACAATGGGAATGAGATTGAATTTGCCACAGCTTTTAGAGATGCAATCGCCTTAGAAGGTGCTTTAGGCCCAGATATTCTTTTGGCAGGCATGACCGATGGTGCCGGTATCAAAGGCAATGGCGTGATTAGAGCAACCACACCAGAGGAAGCCCGCGAAGTAGTCGCCAAGTACTACGAAAATGGCTACAATCAGATTAAGATTTATACCTCCATACAACCCGAAATTCTGAAGGTATTGGTAGAGGAAGCCCACAAAAGAGGGATGACGGTCACAGGACATGTTCCAAGTGCTGTAGGAAATGCGGTGGATGCAGTGGAAAGCGGAATGGATCAGCTCAGTCATAAGGGATTATTCTTATCGGTGCTTTTTCCAGAAAAGACGACAACCGAATTAGGTAGGTCCTTCTTGTCAGAATATGAGGTTAGCGAAGGGAGATTGAAAACAGCCACTGCCTTCTTTTTGAAACATAAAACTGTCTTAGATCCTACAATTGCCTTGGATGTGATCCGCAATGTACCAAGGGGAGAACCTATCGAATTGGTCGAGCCAGATGCCGGTAGAATTGCCTACGAGCTATTTGAGGGAAAGCGATTCCGCAGTGGTGTTGGTGCCAAAAGGTCAGTTGAGGCAATAAAGGACTATACCAAGGCCATGGAAATCATTGGTCATTTTTATAGAGCAGGCATTCCTATTGTAGCAGGCACAGACAATGTAGTTCCCGTGTATAGCCTGTACCTAGAAATAGAGACCTATCACAGCTTGGGTGGACTCACACCTCTAGAAGCCCTTAAAACTGCCACCATCATTCCAGCAACAGCCATGGGATTGAACATGGAAACGGGAACGCTCGAAGTGGGTAAAGAAGCGGATATTGCCATTTTGAATAAAAATCCGCTGGAAGACATTCGCCATTTGAGAACAGTTTCAGCAGTCGTCACCAATGGAAATTACTATAGAAGTGATCCCCTTTGGAAAGCGGCAGATTTTAAACCTCGCAACAACTAAACATAAATTCGGGTAAACACCAGAAGTGTCAAGTACTTATCCTTCAAACATTAAAAAAATGATAAAAACCTATTCCCGTCTACTTGTTACCACTTTCCTTATGATTTTGGTGGCAGGATGTACACCACAACAGAAGCCAGAAGCTCCAGAAGCAAGTTATGATCCAGAAGCCAGGTTAAAGGAACTGAATATTACACTCCCTAGTCCACCTCAACCTGTGGCTAACTATGTAAATGGTGTTCGC
>JBLIES010000261.1:0-3881 GCA_047633135.1 Roseivirga sp. | reverse complement strand
ATTTCTAAATAGCCAAAATATGACCAATACACTGACCTCCTTTGGTTTTGAGTAATGCCATATCCACACTCAACTTTTAGAAAGAATGAAAGACAAAAAAACCAGCCAAGTATTTACTGTCGCAGACTATCTACTTACTCGCCTTGAGCAATTAAATGTAACAGAGGTTTTTCAAATCCCTGGAGATTATGTGAAACACTTCACCCAAGCTTTAGAAGACTTTGAAGGCATTAAAACAATCGGTGCTACTAATGAATTAGACGCTGCTTATGCAGCCGATGCTTATGGACGTACCCGCGGTTTGGCTGCAGTGTCGCTGCAATATGGAGTGAGTACTTTCAGCGCCTTGAATGCCATTGCTGGTGCCTATGTAGAACGTAGTCCTGTTATTGTAATCAGTGCGACTCCGGGGGCAGATGCGCGCCAAATAGGGAACATGTATAATGTGCTTTTCCATCATTCCACTGGCAATCTTAATGCAGACCAAGAAATCTTTGAACGGGTGACCGTTGCTGCAGAGACATTGAGCACTTCTGCCGGGGCACCAGAAAAAATAGATGCGCTAATAGTGGCTGCACTTACCCATCAGCGCCCTGTTTACATTGCCTGCTATAAAGAAGTTTGGGGTGAGCCGTGTCCTGAGCCTTCTAAGGTTAAACTCAAAGCCCATGTTCCAAAAAGCGAAATGGCTGCTCTCAATAATGCCGTAACTCAAGCGTGGACTCAAATTACTGGTGCAAAGACACCCATTATTTTTGCTGGGGTAGAAATCCTCCGCCACGGTTTATCAAAAAAGTTAGAAGAGTTAGTGAAAGCAAGTGGAATGCTTTATACCACCACGTCTTTAGGCAAAACTGTGCTGGATGAAAAAGGAGATAAATTCATTGGTACCTACTCAGACCAAGCTTCGATCCCAGAAGTACTGAAAATCGTTGAAGCCTCAGATTGTATTTTGTCTTTAGGCACCATCATTACCGATGACTATTTATGGTTAGTAAAAAATAAGTTTGCAGCTATGATACAAGCCACTACGCAAGAAATGCGGGTAGGCTATTTCACCTTCCAAAAGGTAACCTTAGCGGACTTTATCGATGCGCTAATAGATCGTTTTAAGGAGGATAAAACATACCCTCTTAAAGTAAAGGCACCTGCACAGCCGAAATCACCTGCGCCATGGGATTATAATTCAGACCCCAAATACAATAAAACCCCTGAGGTCATTACATTCAACCGCTTCTTTGAGCATGCAAGTCGCTTCTTACACAAACATAAAATGTTCGATGACATCATCATGAATTTTGGTGTCAGCTCATCAATGTATGTAGCCACCAATCTTTATGGCATGTCTAAAAACACCTTTATATCTTCGGCTGCTTGGCAGTGTATTGGTTTCGAAACGGGGGCTACCTCTGGCGCTCAATTGGGCAGTGGCAAACAAGCTTGGACTGTGGCGGGTGACGGTGGATTTATGATGGTAGCACAAGCTCTATCCACGTTAGTAAAATACAATATTAACTCCGTTATTTTTGTAATGAACAATGGCGTTTATGCCATAGAGCAAGTATTTGTGGACTTAGATGCTTTCAAGGATGGCCCAAAACATAAATTCGACACATTCGATATTTTAGGTAAATGGGACTATCAGGCACTAGCCAAAGCATTTGGAGCGAATAGCCTTAGGGCAGAAAAAGTCAGCGAGCTTGACAAAGTATTCAGTCAGCTTAAGAAAAAAACTAACCTCCCTACACTCGTTGAAATCATCATTCCTGAAAAGAATTTGGCGAAACAAATGGCAAGGATTGGCAACGAATAAATCTAACAACTAAACAATAGAAAGATGAGCAAAAAAACTTACTCGATTTTTGGTGCAGGAGCAGCAGGTTTATACACCGCTTGGCGATTACTCGAAGGAAAATCAAAAGACAAAAATAACAAGAAAGCAATTGTTAAAGATGACATCATAGCACTCTACGATTGGGGTCAATATGATTTTTCGAAAAAGAATCCTGGTACTCGTGAACCGGGCGCTCGTGTGTGCACCTGGCATTATAATGAAGACAAAAATAGTTCTTATGTAGAACTAGGAGGCATGAGGTATTCCTTCTGGGATGGTACACCAATGGGCGCTGGGCATCGCGTAGTAACCGAAACCATTCAAAGATTAGACTTGAAGAAATTCTCGGTACCCTTTAATGAGTCCGCAGATCCGCTGATGTCCTTGAGGGCTAAGAACATGTACATTTCAGACGTCAATTCAAACCAACCTGCGCCATATAATGCCAACAAATACAACGCAGATTCTCCACCAGATGATGAGTTTACTACCATTCAAACCGTGGCCATTACCCAAGATTCTGGCCCCACTACCCGAAGAGAATGGTGCAAGTTTTACGAAGAAGGCAAAATCAACATTGAAATGCCAGACACCTCCATTTTTCAAAAGGGAGACAAATTGAAAGACATTGGTTATTGGAATTTAGGCTATGATAGGCTCGGCCAAGAAGGCTTTAGCTATTTATCAGATGGAAATGGTTATTCTTCAAATGTAGTGAATAGCAATAGTGCTCAGTCTTTTAATGTGAATGATGAATTTACTCCAGGAACAGAATACAAAACCTTAGTCAAAGGATTTTCGAGCCTCTTCGATGCCCTATTTGATAAAGTGGTGGAGCTTGCTGCCAAAAAAGGTGTCACTTTCGATTACCATCCTAACACCCGCTTACGATCTATTTTAGATACGAAAGAGGGAATCCACTTCACAACAGCCACTCGCCAGGCTCCAGATAAATTATTCGAAAGTAAAACTTGTGACGCGGCTTTCTTAGCGATGCCTCGAAGCGCGATAGAACTGGTAGCCCAGGCTACTCGCTATAGCGATAAAGAAGGATCGGATGTACTCAATCATGAAAAGGTACAGCTCTATCTCGAATCAGTAATCATGGAGCCGTCCTATAAAATCGGGATGTTCTTCGATAATCCGTGGTGGAGAAATACCCCTGAAGGTGGGCCTAAATATCCAGCGAAACTGACCAGCTACTTTTTAACCCAAGAAGGAATGGGCAAATTAAAAAGTCAAAAGTTCCCAGCGAAATACTTAACGGCCATTGAGAAAGCGAAAAAACCTTATGTAATCATCGGCACTTCTTACAATGACAAAGCGAGTTTTATCGAAGCAGTAGAGAACCAGACTGAAGAGCGCTTAACCGTCAAGGAACAAAACCAGTTACTCGAAGTGGCCGAGTTGGATACTATAGGCCCGAGCATCACCGATATGCCAATTCGACAAGTGGTTTACTTTGGAGATAACGCTCGAAATAAGAAGGGAAAAGCAATCTATGGCATTCTGGCCAGTTATGATGACATTCAATACACCACCTTCTGGAAACCACTCGAATTAGGGCCTAATGCCAAACGTAAAATCCCTGAATCAAGAGATACTCAACCATTAGAAGGACCAAGAGCTGCTACGCCCGTAATGGTTAAAATGCTAAGACAACAATTGGCTGCTTTGCATTTTGGGCCACAGGCAGATTATTCTGCCGTACCAGAACCCTTGGAAACTAAGTATATGGATTGGTCGCTTCCGCCTTTTAATGCTGGTTATCATGCCTACAAATCGCATTATAACCTAGGCGATGTACAACGGAAAATCAGAAAACCATCTCAGTTGATCCCTGGTAAGGACAGTGATATTTTTATTGTTGGCGAATCCTACTCTAATGATCAGGCATGGGTGGAGGGAGCTTTTTGTACCGCAGAATCAGTCTTAAACGACTTCTTTGGTATTGCTCCAATTATCGATGAGGCCCATTATCCATTTATTTGTCCTGAGTAATTGATTTGATTGTCATAAGCCTCAATCAGCAATGGTTGGGGCTTTT
>JBLIES010000260.1:0-3882 GCA_047633135.1 Roseivirga sp. | reverse complement strand
AAATAAATCAGGTATAATTACATGAGCTTTTCAATGAGCTAATATCTACCCTATTTTTTAGACTGTATTTTTATTTTTTTCTTTTATAAAACCTGAAGGTTTTAAGGGGAGATTTAGCCAAGTTGATGAGCTTAAGTATTAAATCTTAATTGAAATAAAATGAGAAAATTTTTACTCCTTCTTTTAGGTACACCCATATTTGTCTATGCCCAAGAAGAGTTTGATATGAGTGCTTTTGAGGAAGCCAGCGATGCCAAGGTCTTTGCTACGAATAAAGTAATTGGTCTCAGTCCAACCAAATTGCTTAACCTAAGTTTTGATTATGCAGGACAAAACAGTTGGCAGACCAGCGCAGGCGATGCTTTTAACGGGGCATATACTGAAAATGAATCTACTTTTAATCGTAATTCTGGCCTGAGATTAGAAACGAACTATCCCATCATCTCCAACAATAGGCTTATCGTCAATGCCTATTTTAATTATTGGGAAAGCCAATACAGTGCTGACGATTCGGAACCTGAGGTCGGAAGATTCTTCGACCAAAACCCACTGAGGACAACAGCTGTTGGGGCCTTTATCTTCAAACCAATGAATGAGAAGAACTTTTTGCTCTTTCAAGTTGAAGGGGCACTGAACGGGAATTACAACTTTGGTAGTATCAGTCCCGAATTCAATAAAACTAAATTCAGTGCAGCAGCGCTCTATGGTTGGAAAACCAATGATTACACCAATATAGCCGTAGGAGTTACGCGTACTTATAGAGGAGGTAGATTGTTACACATTCCTGTGCTTATGCTGAATAAAACCTATAATGATAAATGGGGGCTTGAAATGCTTCTTCCTGCCCGAGCAGCGGTCAGAAGAAACTTCTCTGCTAAATCGTTCATGATGTTTGGTTATGAATTAGAAGGTCAGAGTTATCATATTCAAGGAGAAGATGGTGCTTCCGCTTCTTCTGTATTTGCTTCATCAGCCACTACAAACGACTGGGTATTGCGTAAATCTGAGATAAGGGCTAGGGTTTCTTGGGACAAATCTATCACTGACTTTATTTGGTTCAACGTTCAGGCAGGAGCAGTAATCACTTATCGCATGGATATTGACCAAAATTCAGGTGCCGCAAACCCTTGGTTGAGCAACAGTCTGGGCATTCCTTTATATTTTAGATTTGGCATACAATTAGTTAGCCCTTGATATTTATTTGTTATCGTTTTAATATTATTCCATCATAAACCACCCCATATGTTAAAGTCTATATTCACAATCTTTTTGGCGGTTGTATTTACACTCAGCCCTATCCATGAAAGCACTACAGCTGTTAATGAGGACCTTATTATCGGTAATTGGAAGCCGAGTAACGGTAGATCGGTCGTTCAGATCTATAAGGGCAAAGCTGAAAATGGTGAAGACACCAATAAATATTATGGCAAAATCGTTTGGCTATCTGAACCCAATGATGAAAAAGGTAATCCTAGAACTGACGTCAACAACGATGATAAGGAACTTAAAAAGAAACGAACCTTAGGCCTTGTGATCGTAAAGGACATGGAGTTTGAAGAAGTGGATGGCAAAATCGTTTCTTGGGATGGCGGCACTATTTACGATCCCAACAATGGCTCTACTTATGATTTCCAAGCAGAAATAGACAAGAAGAACGAAAACATCATGGAAGGCCGAGGCTACATTGGTGTCTCTCTTTTTGGCCGAACTGACACTTGGACACGCTTAGTTAAGAAATAGGCAAGTGATTGCCAATAAAAAATGGGAGCGCATCGATTGATGCACTCCCATTTTATGTGAGCTAACCGAGACTACTATTCCTCTCTCAATACATCGGCAGGATTCTCTTTTGATACTTTAATTGATTGTAAACCAGTCACCATCCAACTCAAAGCCAGAAAGCTCAAGAATGCCCCAATAAATAAAAACGGACTAATATCGATGCGGTACTTAAACTCTGCCAACCAACCTTGCATCGCATAGTAGGCTATGGGCGAAGCGATGAGAAATGCTAAAAATACCAGAAGCGTATACTCCTTATTCAATAAAAGCAATAAGTTCTGAATTGAAGCGCCAAGTACTTTTCTAATACTGACTTCTTTTCTGCGCTGCTCCACTGTATATATCGTTAATGCGATTAAACCTAAGAGTGAAATGAAGACCGCCAAACCTGAAAACACTTGAAAGAGCATAAACTGGCCTTGCTCCTTTTTGTAGAACGCCTTAATTTTATCGTCCAGGTAGTAAAACTCGAAAGGCCTGCCTGCCAAGCTCGCGTAAACACTTCCCACATTTTCTATAACCTGCGTTGCCTCTTTAGCATCTATCTTTACCAACATAATTTTGCCACCCTGTTTGGCAAGGGAAGAAATGTATAAGGGCTCTACTTTTTGTTTTAAAGAGTAGGTATGAAAATCAGCTATTACCGCTACAATTTCGTTTTCTTCATTACCCCAACCGTAGGCCTTTTTACCAATGGGTTCCTCCTCCCAGCCAAATTTTTCAATAAAAGCTTCATTGACAATAATTTGATTCTTTTTTAAATTACTGATATCGAAACCATCCGCCTTTTGTTGAAATTTCAAACCAATTGTTTCTGCATAATCTTTATCGGCCATAACAAGGTTGACCATATAATTATTAGGCTCTTCACCTTCAATATTAGGGGCGTCAAACAAAGCTGTGGTTGTTCCCCGCCCCACCGTCCAACCTGTTGCGGTTGCAGATTCGACTCCTCCCACACGTTCAATTTCATTTTTTAATGTCTGATAATCCTTTCGCATGTCATCATAAAGTGGAATTTGGATTACAAAGTCTGGATTAAAGCCTAGGTCCTTTGTCTTCAAAAAATTCATTTGACTGAACATAATGGCTAGCACTACCAACAATAGCCCTGAGGATACAAACTGAAACAGTACTAAGAATTTTCTTAAATAACCCTTGTTACCAACGGCTGCCGTGCTCTTGTTCAGGAGTGCCAAAGGTTTAAATCTAGCAATATAAAACGCAGGATATAAACCAGCAATTAGCCCTAAAGCAATACCTGCCAAGAACACCCAAATAAAGAATTCTGAACTAGCATATTGCAGCGTGATTGATTTATCGAGCAATGCATTATAATAAGGCAATAGACGTTCGGCAATGGCAAAGGCAAAAACAAAAGAGATGAATGTAAGGACGACCGATTCGGACAATTGAGAAAATATCAATTGTGCTTTATTGGCTCCAATCACTTTTCTCAAGCCTATTTCCTTTACCCTGCGCGTGGATTGGGCGGTAACCAAATTGATATAATTGATTAATGCCAGCAGTAAAACCACCAAGCCAATACCAGAGAAGAGCGTGACATAGCGAATATCATTTTTATCAAAATAGTCAAACTCGAAAGGTGCATTTAAGCGTAAATCAAGTAAAGGCAACAATTCATATTTATTCCCTTTAAGAAACCCTCGGTACATGGGTTTATCTTTGGCAGCTTCTATTCTTACTCCTATTCCTTCTGGGCTTAGCCCTGGTGTTAAAGAAATATAAGTCAGGGCCGCACTTGCTATACCTTCTTTCTCATTCTTGAAAAGGCCGTTTTCATAAACTACCATTTCAAATTGGATGTAACTGTTTTTGGGTACAGCCTTCGACACAGCAGAGATGATTACTGTTTTCTCTCGATCAAGCTTAACTGATTTACCAACAGGATCAACCTCTCCAAAAAGTTTTTCACTTAGGGCTTTAGAGATTACCGCTGATCCGCCCTGGCTAAAAACACCCTGAGCTGTGCCCTCTTCCAACTCGAAGCTAAAAAAGTCAAAGAAGTTAGCATCTGTATATAAAACCTTTTCGACATTTACTGTTGCTTCATCAGACTCTACCAAAGAGTAAAGGCTT
>JBLIES010000259.1:0-3900 GCA_047633135.1 Roseivirga sp. | reverse complement strand
CAATTTTTGTTGTAATGCTCTTTTCCATATTCTACTTCTTTTTTCCAAGCGAGTGGGATACGAAAAGTAAAGGTCAACTGATTTTGGATTATAAAGTATTTGCCGAAAAAAATGAACAAGGCTACTTCAAACCATTCCTGAGGTTGTCGGTAGGTTTCTTTATTAGCCTCATAAATGCCATCACCTTGAGTCTAAATTCATTTGTTACGCTCGGTTTCGGCACGATACCTACCTCTGGTTTGGCCAGGTATGTTTGTATATTACAAGGCTTTATTGGCTGGTTTTTACTCAGCATATTCACTGCCAGCTTGATCAATCAGGTAATGTTCTAATCGCTGATTTGGGGATTCGAGAGAACGCCATCTCCAAGCGTAGGCGTAAATATTAGCGTTATGGCGGAGCAAAAGCAAAAAGTAATGCCCTGTTATTCTACGGAACAAAATAGCCTCACCAACGTTTGGCACTTTTACAACGACTCCCCGGCTAAGCTCTATTTTAATATTTTTTTTTCAAGAGTATTATCGAGTGCTCGGAAGTCATCGGGGAGATCATTGAGTTTGGCATAAAGGATAAGTATTCCAAATGCTAGACAAAATGAAGAACTACTTTATTATTTTTTTTTTACATTCATCTCATAGTATTTTAGACTTTTAAACTTAGCCACCATGATTCCTGCAACAGGCACCTTACCTAAAACAAGCGTTAATTATAAATTAATACCGGCCAGCCCCGGCTCAAAGTATAGCCCACTGATTTATGGGGTATCTGAAACTGGTCCCCGACTTGGTACTGTGAATGCAGGCAATTCTTACTCTTATTATGTAGGAGGCGCTGGAATTAACGCTGCTTTTGAATCATTCCTACCCCAAAGCATCGCTTATCAGAATTTGCACACTTTGTTGTACAATGCCTCTAGCCCAGGCCTCTCTGTCGAAAGCAATTTCCCAACGGGCAGTCCTTTACAGTTCATGCTTCTTAACAAAGCGCAACCTGGTACCCATGGATTCTCTTCTGGTGAAGGCTCAGTTTTTGTCGATATTTTTAGTTCCGCTGGCCAACCGCACAGCAATGCCGACAATTATGCCATGGTCTATGTCTGTCCTCCCGATGGTAGACAAGGCTATACCACAAAAACACAATTTTTAACGGCAGTAGAGCTCACGGCCACTAATGCCATTGAAGCTGTTCAGGCTTACAATACCCAATATGCCACAGAGGCAGGGGCAGGATTGCAAACCGTCCAAACTGTTCGTTTCTGTCTCTATAGCAGCAACATTTATCTCTTTGCAGGTGCCACAGTCCAAGAGGTAGCCTTGGCCATTTATACAGGATTGTTGACCCCACTTCAAAAAAGTGCAGGAAGTATAGATACCATTGAGTTAGAAAATGCCAACGGAGAATGGGACAACGCCATAGGCACGGTCTAGACTATTCTTATTTCGAGCATTGTTAAATAACTGTTGCAGGTGCTTCGATTTATCTGCCATAGGCAGGGCCTGTGACCTTTTATAATCAAGGATCCTGTCTGTTCTCTTCATTTCGCTGAGACCACCAACCGATTTAAATGGTTAAAACCATTCCCAAAACCGTCTTTTCTATAGCCCACGGTTTACACCGTGGGCTACAAAAGGCAAATCAGGCCAGAACCGTTGCAACGGTTTTGACACCAAAGAAGTAGCCACTGATTATTATGCCATCCCGCCCTTGTTGGCGTTCTTCTCCAACAAGCCACCTGAGGATTACAAGCCGCCCAATCCCTATTTTTTGTAGTTTCAGGCCTTTCTCCGAAGGCTCGGAGCTCAAGGAAAGAAACCGAGCATTTTAGCTCCGAAGCGCTTCTGGACTAGATGAATCAAAGCTCTTTTGGGTTACTTAGCTTTGCGTTTCTTGGTGCTCTTTGTGGTGGTAAGATTTCTTTCTGTGTTGCTGAAAAAGACCTCCGAAACTTCGGAGCAGGGTGACTGTTTTATTAGGCCAACATGAGTTATTCTGACATTAGTGGCATAGCGCTCCAACATTCTACACCTCAACACTTCAACACTTTTCAACACATCCACACCTCAACACCCTTGGCAGTCTTAAGGTGTCGCGAGTTCTAGAATTCAACGACATCATATTGTTCATAAATTATTTTTGTTCACGTAACGTGAACATTGTATATTTGTGAACATAAAGAGGGGAAATGGAAAAAGAAATAATTCATATCGCTTTAGATAATCTTCGCCATAATACTGGTATTGAAGGCTTTTGGAAGGAAACAGGTCTGTTGGATGGTGGTTTAGACCTTACCGTCAATGGGCAGAAATACAATTTCGTAGTTGAAATTAAGCAAGAAGTCAGAGCGCATCAGCTTGGGCAGATTGAAGATTATTTTCAGCGTTATGACAATCTAATGCTGGTAGCCAACCGAATTTTCCCGAAAATCAAAGAAGAACTCAGGCAAAAGGAGATTCCATACTTAGAAGCCAACGGAAATATATTCCTAAAAAAAGGCAAGCTCTTTATGTTCGTGGATACACAGAAGCCTTTGCCAATTGAGAAAAACAAAGGGAATAGGGCATTTACCAAAACAGGACTGAAGGTGTTGTTTTATTTGCTTCAACATAAAGAAGCCATCAATCTGACGCAAAGAAAATTGGCAGAAAAAGCCCGAGTAGGTTTGGGAAACATTCCACAAGTGATAGACGGATTAAAGGAAACGGGCTATTTAATTCCCCTAAATAATAAGACCTATGTATGGGAAAACAGAAAGGCACTGCTGGAAAGATGGATTGCACAATATGCCACCGTCTTACGCCCGAAGTTAGTTAAGGAACGGTATGCGCTAAAAGGTCAGTGGCAGGATCTAGCATTGAATAATCACAAAACATTATGGGGTGGTGAACCAGCCGCAGATATGCTTACTAATCATTTACGTCCCGAGAAGTTTCTTATCTATACTCAGGAAGACCGCATGGATTTAATCAAGAATTATCGGCTCATGCCTGTTAAGAATGGTGAAATAGAAGTATTGGGTATGTTTTGGAAACAGGAGAAAGGGGAAACTGTTCCTCCATTATTAGTGTATGCCGATTTAATGTTGGAGGGTGGAAAGCGTAATAAAGAAACAGCTGAAAAAATCTACAATGAGTACATCGAACCAAACCTATAAAGAATTAGCCATTCCCTACTTCAAAGAATCGTTCGATTGTATTGATGAAATAATGCAGCAGTTGAAGATTCCCTACTATCTGATAGGTGTAAGTGCCATCGCGCTTGAATTACTTAAGTCAGGAATTAAACCAAGCAGAGGTACAAAAGATATCGATTTTGCGGTTATGATTTCCAGCATAGATGAGTATGAGAAAATTAGTACTGCATTAGAAGCGAGAGATTTCAAAAGAGTAGCTGCTCCTTGGACATTTTACTGTGATACATTTAAAGTAGCCATTGACTTACTCCCCTTTGGTGAAATAGAAGAAAACTATACGGTTAACTTCAATGAGCGGTATACCGATTTACATGTGCTTGGTTTTCGTGAAGTATTGGAGGAAGCAGTACAGGTAGAAATAGAAGAAAAAATTGTCAACATTCCGCCACTACCGGGCATGGTGATATTAAAATTAATCGCGTGGAGTGACAGACCAGAAGAACGCGAGAATGACCTTTCAGATATTCTAAAAATTATTCAGCACTACTACGAACTGGCTTGGGATGAAATTGTCGAACTACACTATGACACATTAGATAAGGAACCATTCGACCAGTTGCTTATTGCCGCAGAGGTGTTAGGTAGAAACTCGAGCATATATCTTCAAAAATCGGATGCCATTTCAACAAGGATTTTGGGGGTAATGAAAAACAACTTGCAGGATGTAGCCAAATCGGCTATTGCCAAAGAATGGGCTAGAAAGTTAGATA
>JBLIES010000258.1:0-3914 GCA_047633135.1 Roseivirga sp. | reverse complement strand
ATATCCTTCGGTGGGGTGATTTCTGCTGAGGCAATTCGCTTATCTATTTTTTTTATGGTGGTATCACTAGCTACACCTTTCTGCATATCATCTGGAAAAGTGAGATGTGAAACCTCTCTATTGATGATGGCATGTTTTATAGCCAATAGCATCAATTCGCTATGCTTACTATTAGGTAAAACACGATGATTAAAATCAGCAACTGAATCAAACGCCTTAACTAAATCTACTTCCTGAAAGGCTCCTGTTCCAATCACCTGACTTTGCACCTGACCAGACAGTACCAACATAGGAGCACGATCATTTTTCGCGTCCCACATACCAGTAAACATATTAGTAGCTCCTGGGCCAGCTATACCAAAACAAGCAGCCGGTCTACCCGTCAACTTTCCATAAGCGGAGGCAGCAAATGCTGCTGCGCCTTCATGGCGTATTCCAATAAATTTCAGTTTTCCTTTTTCTTCTAATCTTCGCATGGCATCAGCTACTCCTAGATTGGAATGACCAACCATACCAAAAACAGTATCAACCCCAGCCTCTACCATGGTCTCCATCATCACATCTGAGATGGTCGTTTCGTGATCATCTTCCTCCTCCACGCCCACGTACACTCCATCTTCTCGAACCTCCACAGGAAAATTAAGAATACTATCATCATGTCCTCCAGGTGATTGACCTGTACAAGGGTTAAAGTCCCAACCATGCCATGGACAACGTAGTAGCCCATTTTCAATGGAGCCTTCACCTAGCGGGCCACCTTGATGTGGACACCGATTATCTAACCCAGAAAATTTTCCTTCGAAATGAGTTAAGCAAATACCTTGATGATTTGCTATCACTGTAGTCACCCTGCCTTCAGGCAATTCTTCGGGTGAATCTAGTACTTTATACCACTGTAGTTTTGTTGCGTCAGACATGAATGAGAGATTGATTATGATTGAATTTACAAAAATTAAGAAATGCTAAAACTATTGTGCTCATAAAAAGATGATGAATTGTAGTCCTGAAGACATTAATGGTAATAAGGACCTTTCCTAACCACTGCCTTTGGCTCTATTAAACGCCTTGTTAGGCGGAACAAGAAAAATTGAAAACTGGAAATAGAAGGCACTTTGTGCATCTATCAAAACCAAGGCATTTTTTCTTCTCTCTTTCGGCTTGGGCTTTCGAACAAATAGAATTTTGGCTGGTAGGTTTTAAAGTAGTTGTGCAAAAGCATTTAATTAGCAGCTGACAAGAGCCTCTTTTTGTAAAGTCAGTAGGAGAGACAATAATGCAATACGCCACAGATCAAATTAACTCAGGCAGCTTGCAATCAGATTTCAGTGTACAATAAGACACGTAAAGTAAGACTACTGATGGTGATCAATGGGCTTTGGTACTTAGGTATACTCTTGCGATCTCGCTTCTTCAGAGATGAATTTTTAGAAAGTAGTTCTGGTTATAAGGAGTTGAAGGCTTGACTGAAGGGTTGAAAAGTGCTGCCTAGGCCAAAGTTTCTGCGCCAGCATGCAGAGGCCATAGGGGTCAACGGGGCACGAGTTGACAGAAGAGTAGGAGTGCGGCATGCGTTGATGAAGTCCGTATCAGAAAGTGTAGGGTGTATGGCAAAGTAAAAGAGAGTGGCCCAAATCCCTTAAAGAGCGACAGCTGTTCCAAAAAACAAATGAAAGAGTAAGGAAAATCAGTAATCAAAAGGATTTAAAATGAAACAGACCTAAATCACCTCTTCAAAAAAACACCCTCACCATCTTATTCCCCTATAGCCAGCCCCTGATTCGTCAACACTGTATGCAGTTTTGGCCTATCGGCAATGGCTTTTACATTCTATTGTATATCCAATTGGGCAGCCCTTTCAAGAGTATCGAAATCAATCGCCATCTTTTAGATACATATCCAACGTTCTTTTTCCTTTTGATAAGTCCAAGAATCTGCTTTGCAGCTTTTTCTTTGGTTGCAACCCAAAATTGACCTTCGCCTTTTGCCATATCTGTATCAACAAATCCTGGTCTTATGTCAGTAACGTAAATTGGTAGCTTCGTTTTTTTTGCTTTTTGTCTTAAACCCTCCAAATAATTTATCTGATAGGCTTTTGAAGCATTGTAAGCTGGAGCAATTCTACTGCCTCTTATTCCCGCTATAGAACTTATTGCTACCAGATGTCCTTTCCCTTGTTTTTCAAAATAATTGAATGTCCAGTCTACTATTTCAGTAAAAGCAATTACGTTCAATTTGTTGGTTGAATTCTCAATATCAAATTCTAACTTTTCATTTAAGTCTCCTGTACCTGAGCTTAAAATCAACAAATCTAAACCACCCATTTCATTGACTAATTTAGTTAGTTCTTCAGAGTTGTTTACTGTGGTGCAATCAAAAGAACTGATGTTGAAATTTATTGGGTCAGAATCTTTTAACTTTTCAAGTTCAGTCTTTCGCCTACCCGTAATTCCAATCTTATATTCATTCTTCACAAGAATTTTGGCAAGTTCATTTCCAATTCCAGAAGTTGCACCAATTATAATCGCTTTTTTCATTCAATTTTCTGCTTGTGGCTAGCGGTTTGTTCATGAAAAGGAGCGTGTAAAAAGACGCTAACTTTTCGTGTAAACACAGAGCCGAATTTTTAATTTTGGTGGTCTTACTAAACAAGAAAAAACCTAACGGAAAGCCTATAAACGCTATGTTTTATACCTGTTGTTAGCATTTCGTATTTCATTTTTATAGGGCAAATATTTTGACCCATTTTGCTCGATTTATTCTTAAAAATATAGCGCCAATTATCGTTATTACTCCTGTTGCAATACCAACCATTCCCAAAAAAGGAGTCTCAGGAATTCTTGTTAGAACCTCTGCCGCAAATGCAGCATACAACCCTATCACAGACCAATACATAAAATTAAAATGCCGATATTTCCAGCTGTTCGTTGGTTTTTTAGTCCAAATAGGAATCATACCCAATAAAAGAACTATAAGACTGAAAGTTGATGCATAATGAAAAATATCCCACCCCTTAAAGAGTCGATAAATCATAAATGATGTGACTAGTAAAATAGCCATACTTGTGACGTATGCATATCCAATTTGTTTGTGTCTTTTTGATCCTTTTTTCATAATAAGAACTAATGTTCCCGCTATCAAAGCACACATTGAAGATATCAAATGAATTAGTCCGTATGTATCGCCAACTAAATATTCCATTTCTGTGTTTATTTATGAATGCTACAATTCCATACACATTGTGTGTGCCCAGCATGGGCATCTGGTATCTAAGATACCAAATTATTCCAGAGGGTGTATGTCTCTTGCAGGCAAGTTGGTGAAGCCTGTGAGTAAGGCGCAAGCTGGTTTTCCGTGAGGGATGCAGTGAAGGAAGCGAGAAACAATCGCGATGCTTCGGGACGGTACTGACGAACAGGAACGGTATACAGAGGTCATTGAGGGAGGGTAAGCAAGCACATCTTTGCGCAGCCCTTGACCAATAATCCCTATTGGGTAGATGTCGCAGGCATCGGAGGAGGGAATATGTCCTTACCTAGAGGACAGAGCGTTAAGAAAATGTCTTGCAGACATTTTTA
The DNA here is from genome assembly GCA_047633135.1 of Roseivirga sp. Lineage (GTDB taxonomy): Bacteria > Bacteroidota > Bacteroidia > Cytophagales > Cyclobacteriaceae > Roseivirga. The sequence goes on along the minus strand of JBLIES010000258.1, from coordinate 339 downwards.
GCAATGGGCCGGCTTGTAGGGCAGTCGGACTCCACGAGTTTGAAGACCGAGAAGTCAGCCCCGAGGCATCGGGGCGGAGTGCTCACGAATTGCCGAAGGAGTCAGCCTGTATTGTGAAGTGAAAATTCGATAAGGAGCCTATGCGTAGCCTTATCTTAAAAGTAGCGGAAAGATGTAGCGGTGTAAAGCGCGTTACATTTTGCTTTACGAAGCGCCTGTTATGGTAGTGAGCACGAGAGTGCGAAAGTACCGAGCGTAGCGCTCGTACGGCAGGTAGTGTCGCCTAAGCTTTAGCGATGGAGCAAGCTACAGCGCAAGCATGTGAGGGGCGCACCTCGT
>JBLIES010000257.1:0-3922 GCA_047633135.1 Roseivirga sp. | reverse complement strand
ACGATATGCAGCTGACCTCTTAGCTGCATCAATCCATAATTAACCAATTTGAATTGCCATAGGCATACTAAAACCACTAAAATCAAGAAGGATATTCCGAATCTTTTAAACCACTTTTTCATTGTCCCCAATATGATGAAAATTAGCCTTATTTAATGAAACTTTCGGGTTGTGATTTGAAACCATTCCCACTACCTTCACCAAGTATTCCATTCACAAATACCCAATTAATAATGAGCGACAAAATCGATAAGGATAAATCAGAAAAATTAAAAGCACTACAATTAACCATTGAAAAGCTAGAAAAATCATACGGTAAGGGTGCCGTAATGAAGTTAAGCGACAACAAAGTGGTTGACCTGCCTTCTATCTCAACTGGTTCTCTCGGGCTAGACATCGCCTTGGGGATTGGTGGAATTCCTAGAGGCAGAGTTGTTGAAATTTATGGTCCAGAATCTTCTGGTAAAACTACACTCACCTTGCATTGCATAGCCGAGGCTCAGAAAAAAGGGGGGCTGGCTGCATTTATAGATGCAGAGCATGCATTCGACAGAGCTTATGCAGAGAAATTAGGCATCGATACTGAAAACCTATTAATCTCTCAGCCTGATAACGGTGAGCAAGCCTTAGAAATCGCTGAACATTTGATTCGCTCAGGTGCTATCGATATCATTGTTATTGACTCCGTTGCGGCATTGGTACCAAAAGCCGAACTAGAAGGCGAAATGGGGGATAGTAAAATGGGGCTTCAGGCTAGGTTAATGTCACAGGCGTTAAGAAAGCTAACTGGTGCAATCCATAAAACTGGCTGCTGCTGTATTTTCATTAATCAGCTTCGTGAAAAAATTGGAGTCATGTTCGGAAACCCAGAAACAACAACTGGTGGTAACGCTCTAAAATTCTATGCTTCTGTTAGATTGGACATCAGAAGAATCGGGCAGATTAAAGAAAGTGCTGACAACATTTTAGGTAACCGTACGAGAGTGAAGGTGGTGAAGAATAAAGTTGCACCTCCATTCAAAGTAGTTGAGTTCGATATTATGTATGGTCAAGGAATATCTAAAGCAGGAGAAATCATTGACTTAGGTGTTGAATTGGGCATAGTCAAAAAAGCTGGATCATGGTTCTCTTATAATGGAGAGAAACTAGGTCAAGGAAGAGATTCTGTTAAATCGCTGATACAAGACAACCCAGAGTTATTAGAAGAGCTAGAGACTAAGATCAAAGCACGCGTAAACGGTGAAGATGTTGAAGCAGAAGTAGTGGCTTAAATTAGTGGAAACGATTAAATCTTAAATAAAAAAGGCCAATTCAAGTATCTTGAATTGGCCTTTTCTTTGGTTAGTGTTTTATTAACCTGCTCTCATTGCTTCTACAGGATCAAGACGGGCCGCTTTAGCAGATGGAATAATTCCAGAAGCAATCCCAATGACACTCGACACCACTGTGGCCAATAAAATATTCTTCAAGCTTAACGTGATCTCTAAATCTCCTATTGGAATAAAAGTCAATAAATAGACTATAAAAACACCCGCTGCACCACCGAGCAGGCAAAGAAATATCGATTCAAAAAGAAATTGGAAAAGGATGAAGTAATTTTTTGCTCCTAATGATTTTTGGATCCCAATGATTTTCGTTCGCTCCTGAACAGAAACAAACATGATATTCATAATTCCGAAACCACCTACTAAAATCGCAAAACCACCTATCACCCAACCAGCAATCCCTAGAATATCAAAAATACCCCCTAGAGCATCTACAAGCGCTTCGGGTCTATTTAAAGAGAAGTCAGAGTCAACTTTAGGCTTTAATCCTCTCACTTTACGAAGCATCCCCTCCATTTCGTTTTGAAGCTCAATCATGCCTATATCTTCTTGGTATCCCTTTACTGCAATTTGCGGGCTGACCCCAAATTGACGGCCGATGTAGTACATTTTTGTAAACGCCTTGTAAGGGATATAAATACGGTCATCATTACTGGGAGTACCCAAAAAGCTCTCGCCTTCTCGCTCCATTACACCAATGACTCGCATCTTGTAACCTCTTACCTTCAAATCTTGACCAATTGGGTTTTCATTCGGAAAAAGAGATTGAGCTACCTCACTACCAATAAGTGCGACATTCCTCCCCCCCTCTATTTCTTGTAAAGTAAAATACCTACCGAAGCCAAGTTTTACATCATAAACACTTTCATAGGCATGGGTAATCCCGTAGATATCTATCCCACCAATACTGCTATTGTTCCTTTTCACTGTGGTAGATCGATTCGCTACAATAGTGACCGCAGCAGCATTTTTGAGGTTAGCCGATAAATATTCGAATTCCTTGTAGCTATTGTTCGGTCTTCTAAAGAACTTCCACCACGGATAATCTGGGTCTGGACCACCTTCCCCTACTCCAAAAGAAAATTTATCGACAGTAACAACATTAGAACCCAAGAAATCGAGATTATCCTTGATGGTTTTTTCTAATGAATCTACGACTGTAAATACTGCGATAATGAGCATGATGCCTATAGTCACACCCAAAAGCGATAACATAGTACGGAGCACATTAGTCGTTAATACCTGCCAGGCAAATCGAACACTTTCCGCCAATAATTTCAAAAATATTCCCACGTGATCATTTAATTTTTAGTAAAAGACTCTTCGACTGCTATCTTCTAAACGCAAAGGATCGAAAAATGTAAACAGCTAACAACCTCTTTTAGTTAAAAAGATTAATCGGCCGCTTAATCGGACATTCTTCCACTTGAGTGGAGTAGCGCCTAGGTTAATTTTTCGATCACCAAAGGTATTGAAGTCGAGACAATTATATAAGCCTCTCAGGTATGAAGCTGGCTCAATTATTATTATCTTTGCCAGCTATTTCAAAAACGCATTTAACATTAGGCTATAAATAATGAAGTTATCAGCATTTAAATTCGAACTTTCTGAAGACAAAATTGCCAAGTACCCAACCGAGAACAGAGATGAATCGAAGTTGATGGTATTGCATAAAGCCACTGGAGAAATCGAGCATAAGATTTTCAAAGATGTAGTTGATTATTTTGACGAAGGCGATGTGCTCGTAAATAATGACACTAAGGTTTTTCCTGCCCGTCTTTATGGCCAAAAAGAAAAAACTGGAGCGAAAATCGAAGTGTTCCTGCTAAGAGAACTCAATCAAGAAATGCACCTTTGGGATGTATTGGTTGATCCAGCTAGAAAAATTCGTGTCGGTAATAAACTTTACTTTGGCGAAGGTGAGTTAGTTGCTGAAGTAATTGACAATACTACTTCTAGAGGAAGAACAATCCGTTTCCTTTTCGATGGAACTGATGAAGAATTCTACAAGACGATTGACACTTTAGGCGAAACTCCTCTTCCAAGATTAATTGCAAGAGATACTGAACCTGAAGATAGAGAGCGTTTTCAAACGATTTATGCTAAGCATGTTGGTGCCGTAGCCGCTCCAGTAGCGGGTCTGCACTTCACAAAACAGGTGATGAAGCGTTTAGAAATTAAAGGTGTAGACATTCAGCCAATTACACTACACATTGGCCTAGGCACTTTCAGACAAGTAGACGTTGAGGACCTTACGAAGCACAAAATGGATTCTGAAAATTACAACATCACTCAGCCTACTGCCGATGCCGTTAATAAAGCCCTAGACAACAAAAAGAGAGTTTGTTCTATTGGAACAACTTCGATGAGGGCTTTAGAGTCTTCTGTTTCTGCTGGTGGACGTTTGAAGGCCAATGGTGCTTGGACAGATAAATTCATTTTTCCTGAATATGAATTCAAGATTTGTAACGCTTTGATTACGAATTTCCACTTACCAGAATCTACTTTGCTAATGCAAGCAGCTGCTTTTGGTGGGTACAACAATATGATGAATGCTTACAAAGTAGCTCAAAAAGAAGGCTACCGTTTCTTTAGTT
>JBLIES010000256.1:0-3947 GCA_047633135.1 Roseivirga sp. | reverse complement strand
AATTTCTTCGAAGGAATTGGCTCTAAACTCATGATCGCAGGCACCGCCTAGTTGTTTACAGGTCATCGTTTTCATAATTGCTTTATTTAATAATGATGAGTGAGTTGAATACGGATGTTACTTCATAAACAATATACCTTTATTTCAGTGAACAATGCAAGACCAGAATTCATTATGTTTTTCCCAATGTAATTGAAAAGAGGAGCTTTCACCATGCTCTAGGATTTCGCCAGTGGAGGTGCCATTGGTATCAGGTGGATTGACTTTTAATTGCTCAGCAAAAATCAATTGAGTTCTACCATGCAATTTGTAAAGCGCCTCTTTGGCACACCAAATTTGAGTAAGCTGAGCGATGTGATCATCAGCCCAAGGTTTTTCACTTTCATGCAGGAATTTATGTGCAATGCGGAGGATTTGAGGCCTTTCATGCTCTATATCAATACCAATAGGTCCAATAGAAGATAAGGCAGCAGCGCCAAAGCCCTTGGCATGCGAGATGGAAATATGGAGTTCCTCGATATTCAAGTGAGGCTTACCGAATTGATCTTTATACACCTCATATTTCAAACTAGGGACTAAGGCTTTGAGCGCCAAGCGGGCCGAGAGCCATTCCAGTTTTTTGCTTTCAATTTTGGTGCTTTCCAACGACTTAATTTCTTCACCAGACGGAGCATAAAGCATATAAAGGGCTTCTAAGCTCTCCTCTATTTTCCAGATGGCCATTGAAACTCCGTTCGCGATTTCCTCTTTATGAAATAAAGGCATGAATATATAATTGGCTTAGCAGCTTGAATCCTTAGTTTTACAACCAAATCGAAATATAATCCTTTTCAAAAGCTATGGCGCAGATAAATGTCAAAAAACTCAATACAGTAGGTGGACATCAAGATTGCGTTTATACGTTGGCGAAAGGGCCAAAACCCAATCAGTTCTTTTCTGCAGGTGCCGATGGTGTGGTGGCACTCTGGGATTTAGACGATATGGAAAACGGGCGTATGGTAGCCAAAGTCCCTAGCTCTGTTTATGCGGTTTGCTTCTATCCAGAAAGAAATGCCTTGATCATAGGCCAAAATTTCGATGGCATCCATTTGATTGATATTGATAAGAAGGAAGAGTTGGCCTCCATCAAATTAGCACCTTCACAGATTTTCGATATCAAGGTAATCAAGGACCGTATCATTGTGGCGCAAGGAAATGGAGAGGTTCATATTCTCGACATTCGTACTTTGGAGACCATCCATGTGATTAGAGATTCAGAAAAGAGCGCAAGATGCCTGTCTTTTTCAGAGAAAAGCGCTCACTTGGCGGTGGGGTACAGCGACAATAAAATTCGCATTTACTCTTTAAAAGATTGGTCTTTAATTCAAGCAATTGATGCCCATAAAATTTCGGTTTTTACCGTACGATATAGCCCCGATGAGCGTTTCCTTCTCAGTGGAAGTAGGGACGCACATCTTAAGGTTTGGGACGTTATTGATGGCTATTCAAATAAGGAATCTATAGTTGCTCATCTGTACGCAATTAACCATCTGGATTTTAGTCCCGATAACAAACATTTTGTAACTTGTAGCATGGATAAGTCCATAAAGGTCTGGGATGCCGCGACTTACCAACTCCTAAAAGTTATAGACAAAGCACGACATGCGGGGCATGGTACCTCCATCAATAAATTGCTTTGGAGCGAACACAACAACCTATTGATTTCGGCCAGTGACGACCGCAGCATTTCCATATGGGACATCAATTTTTAATTTTACCGAACAATGAACATTACACCTTTAGAAATTAGGCAAAAAATTTTCGAAAAGAATTTTAGAGGCTACGATAAAGACGAAGTCACAGCTTTTCTCACCTCTCTTTCGGTGGAATGGGAAAAACTTCAAGACCAAACCAAAGAATTAAAATATAGGCTAGAAATAGCTGAAAAGGAAGTAATGAAGCTTCGCGAAGTCGAAAATTCGCTCTATAGAACTTTGAAAACTGCAGAGGATACTGGTGCCAATATGGTAGAACAAGCCAATAAAACGGCTCAACTGCATATGCGCGAAACAGAAATGAAAGCTGATGCTTTGATGAGCGAAGCGAAGCATAGGTCTAGGTCTATTATCGAGGATGCCGAAAATAGAGCAGGTATCATTATCGAAGACATGGAAGATGAAATCAGGCAACTAGAACAAGTTTTTAGAAGCTTGAATGCTAATAAAGATTCAGTGGTGTCTGAACTCAAAAATTTGGCTAGTGATATTATTGACAAGATAAAAAGGCATAGCGATTTTCCCGCTGATATTAAACCTATCTTGAAAGAAGCTAGGAAGCTTAGTCGCGAGATGACAGACAATAGCGTACAAGATAAATTAGAGATTGAAACAACTAACAATAGCCCAAAGGAGGCTGCAGAAAAAACTAAAGAGGTGGAAGAAACTGAAGATCCACTTGCCGAGAACCTCTCTAACTTAGACCTGAATGATCTTTCTGATGAAAATGAGACAGACGATCCGGAAGATAACATTACGCTGACCACAGCAGAAGAAGCTCAAACAAATCAGGCTGATGAGCAAGAAGCGCCAACTCCTATAAAAGAAGACGCACTGAAAGACGAGGCAGAGAAAAAAGGCTCATTTTTTGATCGCTTCAGTTAATAATGAACGTGGATAAAGTTGCCTTAGAGGGCATGGAGTTTTATGCCTATCATGGTTTTTTTGAAGAAGAGCGTAAAATAGGAAATCGGTTCACCGTAAACATGGAAATCACTACTGACTTCACAAAAGCTGCGCAAGAGGATGACCTTTCTGGGACTGTAGATTATGTACAACTCTATGCCATTGTGAAAGATAGAATGGCGATACCCTCTAAACTATTAGAGAAAATAGGGCAAGACATTGTCTCCGAAGTTTTTAATAAGTTTAAGGCGATTTCTGCAATTACTCTTAGCATATCAAAGCATAACCCACCATTCGGAGGTATTTGTGACAGATCAAAAGTTACGTTGACCAGAGACAGAGCTTGATTTCGGTAATTTTAACGTTTCAGAATTCTATAAGCTATCAGTTGGGGATTACGCTACCGATCGTCTTGACCTGGTCAGCTTTGGTTGAAACCTTTACGTTTTCTATCAAGAGCCAGACCTGACAAGCCAATTCAAATAAATCAAACCAATCATCTTAATTCTGGTTTCCTTAGAACCCAATATTCATTTCATATCCATTAGCAATTGACACCTTCCCAACAATCCATTAGTAAGCTAATTCAATTAATTAAAATCGAAAAAGAGGAGGATTATGCTCAGTATGAGCGTAAAATGCTCAATACCTCAATAGAAGAACGCAGGAAGCGAGGAGTAACTTGGTATCCTGTTGTTTTGGCTAATAGATTTATCAGTACTGGCGAGCGCTATACCTTAGAATTGGACCGTACTAATTTTTTAGAACAGAATCATTCCTTTCAGGTGGGTGCCGTGGTGAGTGTGTTCTCAGGACATGGTGACGATGCGGAGGCTATTTCTGGGGTCATCAGTTTCTTGAGAAAAGAAAAAATGAGGGTCGCCTTGAATATAAGTGAACTACCAGATTGGCTCAGGCAGAGCAAAATTGGGGTGAATTTACTTTTCGATGAAGGCAGTTATCGCGAAATGAACCGTGCCCTTCAATACGTATTGACTGCGGAAACAGGAAGAATCGCTGACTTGAGAGAAACCTTTTATGGGGACAGGCCTGCAGAGTTTAAGACCGGCTTTGATTACCAATCCGTCAATCTCAACGCCAAACAAAACGAAGCCCTCACCAATATTTTTCACGCCAAAGATGTAGCAATAATTCATGGCCCTCCTGGTACAGGGAAGACGACAACGCTTGTCAACGCCATTAAAGAGGTCGTGAAAAACGAAAAGCAGGTATTGGTTTGCGCACAGAGTAATGCGGCTGTCGACTTAATTGTAGAAAAACTAGACA
>JBLIES010000255.1:0-3959 GCA_047633135.1 Roseivirga sp. | reverse complement strand
GCAGAAAAGCATTCTATTCAAAAAGCAAAGCGCAACTATTGGTTTCAGGTCATTCAATACATGCGTCCTTTTGCATTCAAGTTTTTTCAAAATAAAAACTCATTTAACAACACCACCATGGTCAAACATTACATTAAAATTTCATGGAGAAACCTGTTGCGAGACAAGGTTTTCTCTGCTATAAAAATTGGTGGATTTGCCTTGGGCATTGCTGCTTGTATCTTGATCTTTCTTTATGTGAACCATGAGCTTAGTTATGACAAGCATTATAAGGAAGGAAACCAAATTTTTAGAATAGCCAATAACTACCAAGGGCAAGACTATTCAGAATTATGGACCAATCTACAAGGGCCCTTCAAGCCAGTGTTGGAAGAAACCATGCCCGAAATTGACCTTATCAGCCGGGTCGTATTGTGGAAATGGGGAAACGTTGGAGAGAATCATGTTCGTCCGACTTCGTCACGAAACAATATATACGAGAGTGGTTTTATTTACTCCGATACAGAGCTATTCAGCATCTTAGAAATACCAATGATCTATGGAAGCCAGAAAGACGCACTTTCTACACCAAATAGCATCGTTATTTCTAAAACCAAATCTGATAAATATTTCCCGAATGAAAATCCTGTTGGAAAACAACTAGTGCTCAATGACGATACAGAGAACGCTTATACCATTGGTGGAGTCATGGAGGATTTCCCAGCCAATTCCCATCTGCAAGCAGATTTCATTATGACACTCTTTGGGCGTACTTCGGGCCCTGGGTCTACTGGTTGGTGTTGTGCAAATTATAATTTCTACGTCAAGCTCATTAAGGATGCAGATAAGTATGCACTTGAGCAAAAGATGGTGGAGATAAGAGACACCTATGTGATAGATCAACTAAAGGCGGAAGGTGAAACAGGTTTAGAGGACATTCAAAAATACCAAAGCTATTATCTTCAGCCTGTCCAAGAAATTTACTTGAATGAAAAAAACATAGAGGACCATCAAAGCCATGGCTCAGCCCAAATGGTATGGATATTCGGTGCAGTAGCGGTCACTATACTGCTGCTAGCATGTTTGAATTTCATTAACCTGTCCACGGCAAAATCAATCAAAAGAGCAAAAGAAGTAGGGATAAGAAAAGTAGTTGGTTCGCAGCGAAAGTCCATCATCTTTCAATATTTATCCGAATCCTCATTCTATAGTGTTTTGGCTGTTTTACTTGGTATCCTCATCGCGTCAATAGGGCTTCCTTTATTCAATGAAGTTTCAGCCAAATCACTCAGCATTCCTTGGGCAACTTGGTGGTTTATTCCTCTCCTCCTAGCGGGTGCACTGGTGATAGGTTTCCTCTCAGGCATATACCCAGCATTCTTCCTTTCTAGTTTCAATCCTTTAGCGGTCTTAAAAGGAAAAATTAGTGGTGGAAGAGGCACATCTACTTTCCGCAGTAGCATGGTAGTTTTCCAGTTCACAGTGACCGTCATTCTTATCATTTCGGCACTCGTCACCCAGAGCCAATTCCAACATTTTATGAACAAGCCATTGGGTTTTGAGAAAGACCAGATCGTGAACCTTCTTGGCCTCAACAGTTTAAAAGAAAATGAGAAGGAAATCTTCAAAGAAGAACTGTTAAAACTCCCCAGCATAGCCTCTGCCACACTTGGAGATTACTTACCCGTTTCGGGGGGTAATACAACCAATTATGCTTTCCAGCTTCAAGCAAAGAAAGGCCTAAACGAAGGTTTTGAAGCCGCCCGTTGGATTGTAGATGAAGACTACTTACAGACCATGGGAATGGAATTGGTGGATGGAAGGAACTTCAACGACAATACTTCAGATGAACTATCAATCATCATTAACGAAAGCATGATGAGGTTGTTTGGCATTGACCAACCCATAGGAACACCAATAGTCGACATGTTCGATCAGTCCTATCGCATCATTGGAGTGGTTAAAAATTTTCACTTTCAGTCCTTGGCTGTTGGCATCAGGCCATTGGCCATGGTCCGAGGTAACGGAAATTCTACCCTCTCTGTAAAAATACTGCCTACGAACATAGAAGAAACGCTTGCAGGCATCAACACGGTATGGGAAGGTTTCAAACCTAATCAACCTATTCGATACAGTTTTATGGATCAACGTTTTGAACAGATGTACGAAGCGTTAATCAAGGCAAAAAAGCTATTTCTTGTCTTCTCTGTTCTTTCTATCCTAATCGCATGCTTAGGACTCTTTGCACTTTCAGCCTACTCTGTGGAGCAACGAATAAAGGAAGTCAGCGTTCGTAAAATTTTGGGTGCCAGTGCGACACAGCTATTCAGCTTATTGGCAACAGATTTCATCAAATTAATTGGAGTTTCCATTCTCATTGCGATACCGCTAGGCTGGTATCTTATGGACAGCTTGCTTGCCGATACGGTGAATAGAATCGATTTATCTTGGCCAATATTTATAGTGGCAGGGTTCATCGCATTTTTCATTGCCCTTGCCACGGTAAGTTTCGAATCGATTAAAGCGGCTTACGCCAATCCAGCCTCTAAACTAAGGTCGGAGTGACGGGCATGCATAAGTTCACATCAAAGTCCACTAGTCTTTTGGATAAGCCAGTTTTTAATGAATCCTAAAAACTACTATCCAACAAAAATCGACAACCCTTGCTTAAGTATTTACACGTGGTCTTTTATTGAAGAAATATTCTGTCTATCTCCATTTATGGCAAACATTTTGCTCAGTTAAAGAAGATTTTATGTCCCTTTTTAATGGTGATTTAAACAAAAATTAGCTGTTCGCAGTGTTTCATAATTGCAACCTTTTGCACTTAAAGCTGTTTAATTAAAAATAATACAGAACCCATAGGTTATAGGAATTATACAACGAAAGTGCTTATGTCAAGATTTAAAAAGAGTACCCTCTCGTTATTCGCCACAGTGGCAACTTGTATATTGCTCTCCTCCTGCCAAAAGGAAGACCCGATTATATCCGCTCAGGTCAACCCCGGGTTTTTTATTGATTGGATCTTTTTAGAAGAACAAGCGGTATGCACGCAAGGCAGTGTTTACAATGGCAGTAATCAGGGCAATAAAATTGAATTAAGGATAAGGCAAAATTTCACCTACCAGTACTTGATAGATGATGAGTTAATCCAAAGCGGTACCGTCACTCTTCGAACCGAAGAAGTTGCCTTCTCTCCCTCTTTTTACCCCAACAGTATAGAAATGAACTCAAAATACATCTTCGCTGGGACTAGGTTAAAAATTACAACCAAAGAAAGATTCGACCCAAGTAGCACAGAAACCTGTGACGTGAGTAGGACCTACGGTAAAAAGCGTTAATCAAAATCTCAATACACTGCTCAAGTGTTAAAGAAATTTCCGTCCTTAAATCCTATAGTAATTAGAGAAGAATTCGGTCAACTTAAGTGTTGTTCCTACCATCTGTAAGTCGTTTACGCTTGCTTCTTTTAACCTTTTTAGTGTTTTTCAATCGAAATAAGTACATCGATCAAATTAGATGAAAATAAGTAAAATATTTTCATCTAATTCTAGTAATTTTCTAGTCAATTTAAAATCTTTTAGGATGAAAAATACAGTAAACACTTTTGCCTTGTTGATACTTTTGATGTCGTATGTCTCTTGTTCAAGCACTTCACCAAACCAACTCATACAACCAGCCGAATTCAGTAATGCAAATAGGAATAAAACTGAAGAAGTTGCCTTCAAAAAAATAATTTATACCGCTTCAATGGAAGTTGTCGTAGATGAGCCAGAAATGGTCGCTGAACAATTAACCACCATGGTGACCAGTCAAGCAGGCTATCTTCAATCTCGGCAAAACTTAACTTTAAATTTTCGGATTAAAGCTGATCAAATACCACTCGTATTCGATCAAATGGAACAAGCAGGCCGTATAAAGTCAAAATACTTGGGCAGTACAGACATTACCGAAGAATACTATGATAATGATTCTAGGCT
>JBLIES010000254.1:0-3960 GCA_047633135.1 Roseivirga sp. | reverse complement strand
AAACAATACAAACAATACAAATCTTAAAAATAATATAGATGCAGAAGAATTTGAAAAGTCCTATAAGAAAGTAAATAAAAATAGCTTCGCTGATAAGAGAATTAAAACTACAATCAAGGATTCTAGCGAAGCAGCACGACCAAAAAATTGCCATTTCACACCACCATCAAAAGAAGAGCTGATTACATTCCTAAAACAGCAGGCAGAAAGATATTCAATCCATTCATATCCTTTTGAGGAGGAGGCCGAAAAGTTCATCAACTACTATGCTGCCAAAGGTTGGAAAGTGGGTGCAAAATCTGCAATGAAAGACTGGCAGGCTGCAGCGCGCAATTGGCTGATGAACTTTAATAAATTCAACAGTCAGTCAAGAGAAAAGCACCAGGCTGGCCACCTCCACAACAGTCAAGACAAAAGCTATGACGTACCTCTTTAAGTTGTGCAGATTCTATGAGAAAGGAATTCATTTCACAGTCTATCAAAGTGATGAACTCGTAAGTTTTCAAGAACCATTTTACAATGAAGCAGGATCCCCTGCGGGCTGGAACAGGAAAATGGCGGGCCAGCGGTGGCCCTGCGTGCTGAAGCATCATTTTCCTTTGATTTTTGCAATACTTTTTATCAAGAAAAAGTATGAGAGAACTATTAGAAAAAAGTATAGACTAACTGAAACCTGTTTAACATGACTTCTTCAAACTATTCCTCCACTAAATTTCAAAATTGCCTCGACTTTCTAGCCAAAGCAGGCCAGTCAGAATTTGGAAGCCATTTCAGTATAGATCCTCAGGATCACGAAAACATATTCAAGATATTGGCGTATTTCTTTGATAACCAGAAACTGTGTGAGCAATACCAAATATATACCCATAAAGTGCTTCTACTTACTGGCCCTATTGGTTGCGGCAAGACAAGTTTAATGATGTTGTTTAGGCACTTCCTACACAAGGTCCACAAATACCCAGTAAAGTCCACCAGAGACATCGCCTATGAATTCTTAGACCATGGCTTCTCCATCATCAACAAATACTCAAAAGCGCACTTTCAGAAATACCAGGACCAAATGATCCCACGTATTTTGTGTCTGGATGACCTAGGCCTAGAATCTACCATTAAACACTTTGGCAACGAAACCAATACAATCGCTGAAATTCTCCTCAACCGCTATAGCCTTTTTACATCCAGAGCCATGATCACTCATGCAACCACTAATCTAAATCCAGATGAATTAGAGAAGATATATGGCAATAGGGTGAGATCAAGGATGCGTGCAATGTTCAACTTAATAGCATTTAAGTCCTCAGATAAACGTTAATAGTTGAACATTCATGAATACCTTTTAGAACAACCATAAAATGAATAAATGTTTAATCTCATAGTCTTTTCCACAAAGGACAAAAGAATCTGACAAACGTGAAAACCAAATTCAAACGTTTAATTACGGTTTAATTATTTCTTTCTTAACCTTAAGTATTGACTTCTTATTGCTGATAAGGTAAAGATGAAATTAGACCACGCTAATATATATCGCACTTCATAAATGCTCATTAAAATGATCAGAGAAATCTGCCATTGTTATACCAGGATGCTTGGCTTCAAAAACATTCATAATGTCTGCAAAGCACCTAGCCTCGGCGATTAAAGGCAAATGATAAATCTGCATACATATTTTTATAATCTGATGCTCTAAGCCTGTTAGTTTCTCCTCAAAATGCGCCTGATAGTAGTTGATAGCAAAATAGTTTCCCACTCCTACTCCTATTGGCTCAAATACTGGAAGTGTCCTCATGGTTCCACTTTCAATGCTTAGCAGTTGTCTATCAATCTGCTGCATCAACATTGCAGGTGCCTCTTTATTAGCAAAGGCCTTAACCTCAGCAAGGTAATAGTTTTCCATTTCTGTCTCTAACCTAAGTGTGTAGCCCTTTTTGGCAATGCCTGACTTCTCTTTTAGATGGTTCACATGATAAAATACTGACCTCCCTTCTGCTACCGCACCGCAAAAGCTCCCGGCACAATTACGCATGAGACTACCTTCATTTATCAAATCCTTATTGGTTTTGATAAGGTTAAACTCAAAATCTTTGGTATTCTCTAGCAGCACAAAATCACCCGCTAATTTAAAGTAAACACCTTTCGGTTCTGTCCAGCGGTCATAGGCATCTTCAGGATGTATATAGTGCTTTATCTGACTTAAAAAGTCTTGAAAAGAATTTGTACGCACAACAAATCTACTGAACGGTAATAAATAATAGTAATTGATATATGTCGCTTGTTCAATTGTTATTTTCTTTTTAAACTGACATTGGTAATGAAAGATGATAACGTCTTCATAATCAAATATATCATAGCCGAATTTATTATAACACTGTGTCAGACTATAATACAATGCTTGAAAAGCATCCTTGTCTCTCTTTACAATGTCTAACATCCATTTTAGGAGTAGTGCTGGTACCTTTACTAATTTATTAAAGTAAAAACCAGTACCATAATACTCGAGTAAGTACTGCTTTAGAGTCATTTGCAATTGCCTGAATAACTCTTGAGTTGGCAGATTATCTTGCTTCTCCTTAAATAGCTTCCAATAAAGCAGGGTCATTTTCCAGCTGTCTGTAAACACTAACATTTGATTGAGTATTTCTCTAAAATACCCAAGGTATCTGAGATCATTCTGATGAAGTTGATGGCTCAGTAATTTAAATGAGCTAGTAAACACCAAAGCCTCAAAGTTTGCCGACTGAATAACCGTATCAGAAGGAATGCAATAACCACTTACCCTTTGCCTTATATGGTAGGTATGCAATTCATTCGTGACAAAAAAAGGTGATCCATTCTTAAAGCCATCTAAATCAGCATAGAAATAATCACCTGTTGAATCTTCATCTACTACTTCTAGCAAGAAATTAAACTGAATGTCATTACTTCTTGCTGGAAAATATAAGGATAGACTTTGAAAGGTAGTATTGAGTGATAAATCATCTGGTTCATCATCATCACTCAAAAACTCAATGCCCCAATGAGAACAAGGCCTTAGTGGAAAATGAATCATGGTTCCGAAAAGATCCTTTTTGAGAATGTAGGATTTGAAGAGCATTGCTGGTCCAATAAAAGCTTGCTGAATGAGTACTATTTTCTCTAAGAACTTTAATTGAAAAGCACTTAACTCGGCCTTCAATTGTAAGGCAGTCTTAAGGCTTATCTCTTGTTTTAATTGACTTTGAAGCATGATTTCAAAGAAAATATATACCTAAGACAAAAGCTGTCAGTAAGAATTAAAAGCTTTTATTTGAACACATTAAATATTCGGAGGCCACAATATTTCGATAATACGTATATAAAGCGCCCCCATTCAATTTCGACAATCTCAGGGTCAAACTCTATGGGTTTCGCGGTGCTTACTGTCTGAAATATCAGCTTAATTCGTCCTACGCTATTTGCAATTTTAGTTCGCTTAACCTTCATTCTTACATGAAAACTACTACCACTTAACAAGCGTTGAAATGCAAGCTTGCTTAGATCCATAGGTGTTAAACGTTCTACATTGTACTGAAAAGGTATACTTTCGAAGTAATTGGCTATTTCTGATATCTTTAGGTGGATTTCTAGGTCTTGAGTTTTTGAAAAAACGATTTTCTGTTCAACTCTATAAGAGGGTTCAAAAATCTCATGCTCTCTTTGATTCGCATAATCGATTAGAGCAGCTTCATAGGCTTGAGATTCAAACAGCTTCATTTTGATTTGAATACCCCTTTCTATTGCTTCAATTGTCACCTCTTTCAGAGAATTTTCTTTCTTAGCATTTAAATAGTATGTATAGAAGGTATCTAATATTAATTTCTGCTGAAAGCTTGAAAGTACGTTTAAGTTTTTGAAAAAAATCTTGTGTTGGTAATCGTTCATGAATCAAATTTTACCAAATCAAGCGATTGACTAAGACATAATATGACACCTTTAGTTAATTTT
>JBLIES010000253.1:0-4034 GCA_047633135.1 Roseivirga sp. | reverse complement strand
TATAAGGTGTTTCGTTATCGGGCAAAGGTGGTGACTAGTAATCTTAAGAATTCATTCCCAGAATATTCAGAAAAGGAACTAGTAGTCCTCAGGCGAAAATTCTACCATCATTTTATCGATTTGATTGTAGAGAGTATCAAGGTTTTTAGTATTTCGGAAGAAGAAGCAAAGGCCAGATTTGTCGTTACAAACCCCGAAATTTTAGCGCCTTATGCAAAACGCAATCAAAGTTTACTTTTAGTGGGGGGGCATTATAACAACTGGGAAATGCTGGCCGTGGGTATAAGTGCCTACATCGATCACAGCAGCGTAGCTATATATCATGCCCTAAGGAACAAATTTTTCAACGAAAAAATACTTAAGTCGAGAAGCAAATTCGGTTTAATCATGCTCTCCAGGCCAGATGTGAAAGCCTATTTTGCCAATACTCAAGCCTTAACCATGACCATTTTTGGAGCAGACCAATCACCTAGTATCGCGAAGAAAGTGTATTGGACTCGCTTTTTGAATCAAGACACTCCGGTGATGTTTGGCGTAGAAAAATTCGCCATCGAAAAGAATCTACCCATAATTTATGGAGGTATCAGAAAGGTGAAACGCGGTTACTATGAATTTGACTTAGAAGTGCTTTTCGATGAGCCGTTAAAATGTGCCTATGGAGAAATAACCGAAGCACACGTACGAAAACTAGAAGATCAAATTAAAGAAGACCCACAATATTGGCTTTGGACGCATAAGCGTTGGAAAAGGAAAAAGACTCAAGAGGAGATGGCTGAAGAGCAACTAAGTGATTAACTCACTAGAGATTTAACTTTATTCAGAAATCGGTTATTTATGTTACGTAATATGAATTTTCAAAATCAATTAATGATCCGAGAGCGTACCCAAGGCAAACTTTCACCTTTGGTTTGTATTTAATCAAATCTAAAAAAACAGAATTAATCAAGTTCTTTTATCCTCAGAAGACAGTATTGCTTAAGAGTATTCTGAAAATTGTTCAGGCACATGACACCATTCACCAGATGACACTACAGCATCTCCGCTGTTAACAGTGTAATAATACGGATTCGGCATCCTCTTATTAACCACGAGTAAAGAGTCCACTAAAAGTAAATTGGTCATCAAGGTAAGGTCACCTTCAATAAAATCTAACTCTTCTACGGCTTTAATACTTGTCGACTTCAGTTCATTATTTAATGTCATTTCACTTAATCATGAAATTTTTTGTTTACCACAACTGGTTGAAAAGATAAATATTACTGTCATAAAAAACCTTTCATTTCGGTGTATTCTTGGGGTATTTGAATATGTTTTCAGTGCAACACATAATATTCCGTCTGGCACTTATCCATTAACCTAGATTATCTTCTACAATTGCAGTGTCCGGGACGTCCATATCTGGTATCCCAGTATTTGGGTAAGTCAATAAAACAACTAGAGGCAATATTTTACACTTGGTTGTATCCTCATCAGGATCTTCTTCTCCCTCTTAACCTATGGGTAAGGCCGCAGCCCATATGAGCGGCAAATGCGAAAACGTATTTTAATTTACTTTTCATATTCATTAGAATTAGATTGTTAAAAAGTCTCTCTCAATAATGTTTGCTTGTCAAAAGAAGTATAAATTTCTTTTTTCTATTCCGGAATTAGAATAATTATTACGACATAATAATTTTTAAAAAACAAAATAAAGTAATACCTAAAACAACATAGGCCATCAACCACATAAAACGTATAGGAATGAGAATAGATGGTTAAGCTGTTTAATCTTTGTTGAACTGAAATTAATCTTATTGACTGATCAAAGAGGTCGTTGTTACTGACCTTTTGTTTCTGATATTAAGCCTGTGTATTTACCATTGGTCCTGCAGTAAGGAATGAAACCTAACATTCTAAAAGACAATGTGGCTTGCGCAAATTCTTTTATCTTTGCACCTCAATTTTAGTTTTTGGAATGACAATACAGCAGGAAATCGCTAAACGAAGAACTTTCGGAATCATAAGTCACCCTGATGCGGGTAAAACCACGCTAACGGAGAAGCTATTGCTTTTTGGAGGTGCCATTCAACAAGCAGGAGCGGTAAAGTCGAGTAAAATCAATATGCACGCCCGCTCCGATTGGATGGATATTGAAAAGCAAAGAGGAATCTCTGTGGCGACTTCTGTAATGGCCTTTGAATATCAAGGCATTAAAATCAACCTCCTCGATACTCCTGGTCACCAAGACTTTGCCGAAGACACCTACCGTACTTTAACCGCTGTGGATTCAGTGGTCATGGTCGTAGACTGTGTGAAAGGTGTAGAAATTCAAACTGAAAAATTAATGGAGGTGTGCAGAATGCGAAACACGCCTGTTATTGCCTTTATTAATAAAATGGACCGTGAGGGACGAGACCCTTATGATCTACTTGATGACATCGAAGCTAAATTGAACATTAATGTTCATCCATTGAGTTGGCCCATTGGAATGGGGAAAACTTTCAAAGGAGTTTATAGCCTCTACGATAAAAGTTTAAGGCTTTTCCAACCAAGTAAGCAACGACTTTACGAAGAAACAGTAAAGCTTTCAGATATTCAGAGTCCTGATTTAGAGACCTATATTGGCGCTAAAGATGCCGCACAATTACGTGAAGATGTCACCCTCATCAACGATCTGTATGGAGATCTTGATTTAGATGCTTACCTCAGCGGTAAAATTGCTCCTGTGTTTTTTGGTTCCGCGGTAAATAATTTTGGGGTGAAAGAACTTTTGGACACCTTCTTAAAAATATCTCCAAACCCAAAACCGAGAAGTACAGATTTGAGAGAGGTACTTCCTACCGAAGATAAATTCTCGGGTTTCATATTTAAGGTACATGCTAACATGGACCCTAAGCACAGAAACAGAATTGCATTTTTAAGGATTTGCTCTGGAAAATTTGAACGAGGAAACAATTACTATCACACTCGTCAAGACAAGAAATTTAGGATTTCACAGGCTACCGCCTTTATGGCACAAGACAAGGAAACCATTGATGAAGCCTGGCCAGGTGATATCATTGGATTATATGACACCGGCAACTTCAAGATCGGTGACACGCTTACTGATGGCGAAAAAGGAACATTCAAGGGCATTCCGAGTTTCTCTCCCGAAATTTTCAGAGAGGTGGTCAACAGGGATGCTATGAAAACAAAGCAGCTCGAAAAAGGACTTCTCCAATTAATGGACGAAGGAGTTGCCCAGTTGTTTAGCTACGAAATGGGCGCTAGAAAAGCCGTTGGTGTAGTGGGTCAGCTTCAATTCGAAGTAATTCAATACCGATTGAAACACGAATACAATGCTACCGCAGATTTTGTACCGATCAAGGTGTATAAAGCTTGTTGGATTTCTGCTAAAGTCCCGAAAAAATTAAATGAGTTTATGGATTCTAAGCAGCGTCATATTGCTCGCGATAAAGATGGGAAACTTGTTTTTATGGCAGAATCTAAAGCTTGGCTTCAAATGGTTCAGGATAACTTCCCAGATATTAACTTCCACTTTACAAGCGAATTCTAATGGAAAAAATAGTTCAACCGATCTACGAAGACAATCACCTTCTGATTGTCAATAAGCCTGCTGGTATTCTAGTTCAGGGAGACAGCACAGGCGACAAACCTTTGGTGGATTACTGTAAAGAATACATTAAAGAGAAGTATAATAAACCGGGTGCGGTTTTCTTGGGTGTCGTGCATAGGATAGATCGCCCAGTAAGTGGTGCCGTGGTTTTTGCGCGTACCTCAAAAGCTTTAGAGCGAATGAATGCGCTTTTTAAAAATCGCAAGATCCAAAAAACGTATTGGGCGATTGTAAAAAGAAAACCTAGTCAACCCGAAGGTAAATTAGTGAGTTGGCTGAAAAAAGACACTGAGAAGAATATCACTACGGCCTATGATTATGAGGAAGAGGGTTCGCTAAAAGCCGAATTAGACTTTAAGCTGATGGGTAGGTTGAATGACCATTATATGTTGGAGGTCAAGCCTATTACCGGTCGCTCGCATCAAATCAGAGTTCAGTT
>JBLIES010000252.1:0-4077 GCA_047633135.1 Roseivirga sp. | reverse complement strand
CAGGTTCTTCGACTGCTATTGGCGGATTTAAAGGTTCATAATACAGATTGGCATAATCACCTGATTCATTGGCGCCATCTTGCATTCCGAATTCAATGATTTGGGAGGCAATGTAATTCCCAAGCTCAGCAGGCCCTCCGTTTACATAATCAGTTGATTCAACAGAAAGGTCATACCCAAAGTCCTCTATCAAACCATCGATGGAATCAGAAATGGCTGCAATGCCAGGCGACTGTGCATAACGGTGCTCAATAATCCGATACACGGCATAACTCATGGCCATTTCTCTGGCAGAATCGGCATTCTCGGGAATAGGAATCCCCGAAAATTCGCTCGTGTATGAGCCGATTGACTTGCCTAAAAGGTAGGTATTCCCTCCCGGCTCATAGGCAGCCCAAGAATCGTACATCGCAATAGACGTGTGAAATAAATTTCTGGCATGAATGGTCGGTCGCGCAAAATCAGCACTGATCGCAAACAATACCTGCTCATTCCAGCTTCTGGCAATAGATTCAGATTGAGAAAAGGCTGGTTTGCCGAAATAGAGAAAAAAAATGCTCCCCAAAAAAAAGAGAATTGTCTTCATAGTTCTTTATCTTATAACCAAGGTAAAGAAAATCAGACCGATAAGCCACTCTGCAGAGATTATAAATCTCCACTTTTTACCAAATACCCGGGTGATTTCATTCATTCGCACCGTGAAATACTCATTGTTGAAATTAACTCTACTTCTTTTTTCTTGTGGTAATGAAGACCAAGTAATCAACCTTGCTTATACCGCTAGCGGTCGAGTGATTGATGAGGCAGGCGCAGGAATTCGAGGCGTTAAAATTTGCTACAACTCTGCTAATTTGACCTTGCCAGATAATCCAGACTCTTTCTATTGGGGGATCTACTCAGTTTTTGGTTGATCCAAACTTTGGTTTTTATTGGCTGAAGCTTATTGATGGCATACTCCGATCCTGAATACGAAAGTTAAGCCTCAGTTTAGCACAGAGTTCACCGTGAAATAATGTGACAAGCAAAGCGTTTTTGCCGAGTTCACAGAGGATAGAAATAAAAAGGAAAAGAATTCTCATCATGAGTCAAATCCCAATACTGAAAAGTGTTGGGATTTTTTTTGTTCAAAGTACTACAGTCAAAGTCCCTCCTTGTATCGATAGGTTTTTTTGCATTGGCAATAAGGCCAAAACTGATATAAACATAGGGATGATGCGAACCATTGAATTCAGCGTTTTGTGAGGTAGCCCAAGCTATCCTAAGAAGTTTACCTTTAGTGGAGGTAAAAGAAGAAATGTCCAAAACCCTACTCTTTATTCCCGACATATCGGGATTCACAAATTTTGTTCAGACTACGGAAGTAGAACACAGTCAGCATGTCATTGCAGAACTGCTGGAAATACTGATCGCCTCAAACACTCAAAACCTTAAGTTGGCAGAAGTAGAAGGTGACGCCTTATTCTTTTTTAAAGAAGACAACCTGCCGTCACAAGAAAAACTACTGGCCCAGATTGAAACCATGTACACCGCTTTTTACGGGCACCTTAAACTCCTTGAAAAGAATAGGATTTGTCCTTGCAATGCTTGTTCAATGGCGCCAAAGCTAGAGCTGAAGGTCGTGGCGCACTGCGGCATAGTTCAAAACTTGGAAGTGCAAGGAAAGAGAAAACCTTTTGGTCAGGCAGTCATCGAAGCACACCGCTTATTGAAGAACAGCGTGGAGAGTGATAATTATGTGATCATCAGCAATCAACTTGCAGAAGAATTAAAAATGCCCTTAACTTATTCGAGTAGACTCTTCAATTTTGTTGAAAGCTCCGAGCATTACGACAATAAGGAATTGAAATTCAGTTACTCTAAAATTGATAATTCACTTCTCAAAACATTGCCTTATGCTAGCCCCAAGGTTGTAACATTTGAAAGGAAACCCAATCTCAGTTTTGATGCAGAGGTTCAAGTCAAGGCGCATGATCTTTTGGAATTAATAACCAATTACAAATACAGGCAAAGTTGGGTGAAAGGAATTGATGATTTTCAATACAACGAGTCCGAGGTAACGCGCATTGGAACTGAGCATCTCTGTGTGATTAACGGAAATCATCTCAACTTCACGACCGTAACAAAGATGGGCAACAGCGATGAAATGGTCTACGGAGAATTAACTGATAGTTCACCAATTCTCGATTTAATATATCAATTTTACATCGTTAAGTCCTTGTCTAAAGATAGTTGCAAAGTAACCGCAGAAGTCTACTGGATAGCAAAATCGGCCATTAAAAAGATAATCATGAAACTGCTTTTTGAAAAGAAATTGGCAAAGAACATTGGCAGCTCTTTGATTAATCTTAAAGAATTGGCTGAAAAAAGTGGGGAATAAGGTTGCAGCAGTATTTTAGAGTTAGAAAAAGGGGGTTATAATTGGTGGAAATAGAGAATGAATCGCAATAAATTTCTACTCGACATACGGTTTTGGATCGTCTTCCTTTTTGTGATCAGACTTTTCGGAATCACAAATCCACCTCTTGAGGTTGGGCACAATTGGAGGCAAACCACGGTCGCTATGGTCGCTCGAAATTTTCTTGAAGTCGATAATCATATTCTCTATCCAAGAATAGACATAGCTGGCGAGAAAACGGGAATTACGGGAATGGAGTTTCCGCTACTGAACTACTTGATTTATTCAGTATCCGAGATATTTGGCTACCAACATTGGTATGGTCGATTGATCAATCTGATCATATCTAGTCTGGGACTTTGGTTCTTTTACAAACTCGTCAGAAAGTATTTCTCAGAGCAAACTTCTTTCTATTCGACTGTGATTTTAGCGGTCTCCGTTTGGTTCCATTTTTCGCGCAAAATAATGCCTGACACCTTTTCCATGTCAATGGTTATTGCTTGCATCTATTATGGATCAAACTATTTAGAGTTTCGGAAAAATCAATACTTGCATTTACTGGGCTACTTAGTCATCATGGTGTTGGGCTTGTTGTCGAAACTCCCAGCGGGATACCTCCTTATTGTGTTCGGGATCTTTTTCCTGAATAAGGAGATCTCCATTCTGAAAAAAATCATCTTTTCCATCGTTACATTGGTAGGCCTAATTCCAGTGGCTGCCTGGTATTTCTATTGGGTTCCTCATCTTGTCGTGGAATATGGGTTTTGGCACTTCTTTATGGGGAATAGTATTGGTCAAGGATTCAATGAGATCATTGAAAATAGTGGTCAAACGCTGGGCAGGTTTTACAACACGGCATTAAAGTATATCGGATTTGCCGCCTTTGTTTTTGGACTCATCATTTCCATTATTAAAAAAGAGTGGGAAATATATGCTCTGTTCGCATTGACATTTATGTGCTTCCTCATAGTGGTGTTTAAAGCTGGGTTTACGTTCGCACATCACAATTACTACATCATCCCTTTCGTACCTGTAATGGCATTGGTGGCTGGTTATGGATTATCTAAAATTAAAAGCCAAAAAATAGCGCTCATCCTTTTGGTTGCCATATCCATTGAAGGCATTGCAAACCAACACCATGACTTTAGAATAAAAGAAAAGAGTGAGAAAATATTAAACCTTGAAAAAGACCTGGATACGGTATCGCAGCGAAGTGATTTAATCCTAATCAACAGTGGCTATTATCCTACGCCAATGTACTTTTCTCATCGAAAAGGATGGGTAAATAGCAATGAAAAAATTGAAGACGAACAATACATTGAAGAACTCAAAAAAAGGGGCCTCAAATTCATTGTTATACTGAAAAGAAGTTTCGGCTCTGAAATGCAACTGGCAAAGTACGAGGTGGTTTTAGAAAATGAAGATTACTGCATTTATAAACTAAATACATCTGCTGCACTTGAAAAGGAATAGCGGCTTATGTAATGGGGAAAGTGTCTCGAAGCGGGCCAGCACAAATTATGAACTAAGCAGACACTAATTAGAATCATTTTAAATGTGCAGCACACGCCAAAAGTCTCCTTGAGAAAGAGGCATAAAAGCCGCCTACTTCGTAAATTTAATACTACTTCAACTACAATCTATGAAATACAGTGCTGAAGACCTACTGAAAGGCCGAACCA
>JBLIES010000251.1:0-4111 GCA_047633135.1 Roseivirga sp. | reverse complement strand
TCAGCAAACATCGCTGACATCCCAATTACTGCTACTGGATTTTTCTTTAAGGATGAATTTATATTCATTGAAGTCGTGTCTTTATCCTATGTTGTTGAAATGTCGTCTTTTACAAGAAGCCTGTGCGGATCCCTTATAGCTGGACCATGAAAAGCTCTTGTTGAATTTGAATTAATTTAATTCCTTTCTCTGTGCACAGCCCCCTTAAATAGGGAACCATGATGCCAAATGTTAATCTTTCTTTGCTAAACTCAGTTGCCGGAAATAGATGATTGTCCTTTAACATTTTTAGCAATTTGAGCACTGTTTTACCAACCACCTCAACATCCATATCCTCTTGGAAAATACCATCCTTGATGCCTGCACTAGCCAGCTCAATTAATTGCTGATGCGCGTAGTTGCCATTTCTTTCATATGATTCCTGTAACAAGCCAGGGTAATAATGAATGATATCACTAAAGAAATTAGGGTTGATTTGATGCGACCTACGAACAATTTTTTGATGTAAATGCCCCATTGCTTCAATCACATTGTCAGACGATCTTATCACCTCCTCATTTTCTGTACGTACCTTGGCATTGTACACGTCTAGGCAAGCTTCCATCAGTGCTACTTTGTCTGGGAAGTAACTATAAATCGTTCGCTTTGAAGTATGGAGCTCCTTCACAATTCGATCGATTGTAATGGTCTTCACTCCGTTTTCCATAAACAGCTTTGTTGCCGTTTCGATGATAAGTTCCTTCGTAATCATTCCTAATTTTGTTCAGATGATATTTGCGGTAATATTTTAGTTCCCTTAGTACCACACAAAGAAAAGAAGCGAATGCCAATTTTCCAATACATCTGCCCGGTTAATTATTATAAATCGAGAATAGTAGTGCCCTTCATGAAGTGATATGAGTATTACCTATAAAGAAACGAGACATGACATTTGTCAATTCCTCTTGAAGGCATGTCGCATTACCACACAAATGAAAAACGGGAGCAAGTGATAATTGTTTTCGGTTTGTGGAAAAGACAGGGCGCGCCCTGCCTTTAGGTTATGAATATGATACTCGATAATTATGCTTGCTTTCGCTCCTATCATAAATATCTAAATTCATCTCGCGTAAGAAATAGTAGATTTTCAATCTCGTAGTAACTTAGCGGGGGATCAATAAAAACCTCAAAACTTGGCAAAAGTATTTTGTTAAACTTAGCACACGGGTGGAGAAAGTATTTGACTTGCTCATTCTTGTCAGAGAAAATAACTCGAACCATCTTTCTGCTTGCTTAAAGCGAGTTAGCAATGGCATAGGTTACCGACTCGCCAGCAGACCTAGTCGAGGTTTGAAAATCTTGACTAGAAGGTTAGTGAAAACCTGTAAATTAAGTATTGACGTATTTTTATCAAGTTCTCAAAAAACAATAAATGGACATTACAATCTATCGTAGTCAAACCGAATCTTTGATCAAAAAAAAATCACTACAAGAATTAGTGCATCAATTGCCTGCTTCATTACAGTTAAAAGCACTCCGATATAAATCTGAATTGAGTGCTTATAATTATGTCATTGGTCGGTTGCTACTAAAGCATGGGCTTGGCTCTTTTGAACTGGATAATGATTTGGAGAGAATTGAGTTTCAGCAAAATGGAAAACCTGTTTTACCCGAAATCCATTTTAACATTTCTCATTCCGATCATCAGGTAATTTGTGGTTTCTCAAAAGAGGGATTACTCGGTGTTGACTTGGAAAAAATCAGCCCGATAGATTTTGACGATTTTACTTCAATGTTTTCAGCACAAGAGTGGACTGCGATTCGTGGCGCAAATGATCCAATTCGCACATTTTATTGGTTTTGGACTCGTAAAGAAAGTATCATCAAAGCACTCGGCCGCACATTAAGTTATTTGCATCAAATTGAGTTGGATGTGTCTTCCGATCATTTTATGGTAGATGGGAAGCGCTATTTTTTGAGGCAAATTGATATTGAGGAAGGCTTTGTGGGAGCGGTCTGTACCGAAGAAAAGATTGAAGCACTTGAGTTTATTCAAATTAGGTTTTGAGATTATATTTAGGGCAACTATGAATAGGCATTGCCTCGGGTTATGAACCCTATGTCGCAAGTCATCATCATAATTGAGAGCCTATGATTAGCTATACTTATATTCGTAACATACCGTTGAGCTGAAACCTTGCATTGACATTGATCATATGAAGCCGTAAGCGAAAAATTGACTACTTCTATTTCTGTTGGCATCAGGGAGCGTACTGCGGCAAGGCAGCTACTTTCGGCTAGGCCACATTATGTAGGAACGGCATATGGCCTTCAAAATGCAGAATGGATGGTTAAACAATTTAAATCCTGGGGATTTGATGCTAAAATTGAAACCTATCATGTACTGTTTCCTTATCCAAAAATCAGGTTGCTTGAACTCACTGAACCTGTCACTTATAAAGCGAAACTTTCGGCTACCCCATAGCAGAGGATAAGTATACACAGCAGACAGATGAACTTTTACCGAGCTATAATGCCTTTTCAGCGGATGGTGATGTGGAAGCAGAATTGGTATTTGTAAACTATGCCATTCCTGCGGACTATGAAGAACTTGAAAGACTAGGGATTGACGTCAAAGGCAAAATTGTAATTGCTAAGTATGCTGGATCATGGCGAGGTATTAAACCAAAATTAGCAGCTGAAAAGGGTGCAATTGGATGTATTATTTATTCCGACCCAAAGGATGATGGCTACTATAGTGGCGACACCTATCCTGATGGTGCATTTAAAAACGAAACAGGAGTACAAAGAGGATCTGTGATGGATACGCCTTTTATTCAACATGCAGGTATTGCTGCATTGAATTTAGGGTATTTCGGAGAAAACGAAGGAGGGGAATATCACACGATCTATGACACCTATCCACAGTATAAGCGATTCAAAGATCCAGCGTTCGAATATGGCATTGCGTTAGCAAAAACTGCTGGCAGCATTGTACTTCGATTGACTAATTCAGATGTGTTGACTTTTGAATTTCAGCAATGGAACAGTACCGTTTCAGGGTATATGGCAGAGTTAGTCAAACTCACCAATGACATGCGGACAACAGTGGAAAAACACAATGTATTGGTGGAAAAAAATGTCTTTGAACTTGCTGCAGATCCTACAAAGACATTTGTAAAACCTGTAAAAAAGGAATTGATTCCTTACTTGGATTTCACTCCTCTTCAAAATAAGTTGGTTGCCTTAAACAAAGTAATTACTGATTTTGCAGCTCAGGATTTCAGCCAACTCGATCAAGCTAAAAGTGATAAGTTGAACGAAAAGTTATTGTTAACGGAGCGTGCCTTAATGAATGAAACAGGCTTACCTAGAAGGCCATGGTATAAGCACCAAATTTATGCCCCTGGGTTTTATACAGGTTATGGAGTTAAAACTTTGCCATACGTTAGAGAAGCGATAGAGCAAGAAAATTGGGAAGAGGCAACGGAACAAATAAAAGTATTAACGAACACCCTTAGTGGGTTTAAAAACCATATTAAAGAACTTTTAAGCATCGTTGAGTAGCTGACCCGCTACAATTTCAACTGACTTTCTTTTTATCCCTGATGAAAATGAAAACTACGCGTTGTCGAGAGGTTTAAGGGAGCTACTCCCCTAGCACCTCTCGCATCTGCATGCCGAAGCCCTCTGATGCGCAAGGACTAAACGATGCTTGAATACCTCGAGTCCAGCGGATCTACTTAAATACGCCTTTCTAAAGCTCATTCTCATTAAATAGTTTGCTCAACTTAGGGGAGCCACATCGCCCCTCTTCCACGGGGACGATACACCTCTCGCTAGATCAGGTCTTGCTTAAGCTAGCCCACCACAACTTACAATTACCAAGACACCTACCCCTCGCTCTCAAGAGTATTACACCCTGCAGAATAATATGGTATCTTCGATATAAATTATCCCAGCGGCATGCAGTGACACTACCATCAATAAGCGAAATGGGCTATTTGCCAGGAATTGTGGAGTGCAACACTTTCGCCTTATTGAAAAAGTCCAGCATGCCAAGTGATTGTTGACCAGTCACCTTCATTATGACCAACCAACAACTAAATGATAAAACTCTTTAGAAAACACG
>JBLIES010000250.1:0-4124 GCA_047633135.1 Roseivirga sp. | reverse complement strand
GACGATGAAACTGTTGCGACAGAAGCGCCTGTTGAGAAAGAGGAAAAGACCCCAGAAGCGCCTGTTCAGGAAGAAAAAAAGGCCACAGCTCCCGAGGTGAAATTGCCAGCGGCAGTGGTCAATAATGATGCTAGCAATGAAAGAATAAAGGCTTCTCCACTCGCTAAGAAATTAGCAGAGGACAAAGGAATTAATATCGCTCAAGTGAAAGGCTCGGGTGACAATGGAAGAATCGTTAAGCGTGATGTAGAAAATTTTGTCCCACCTCAAGAGGTTTCCGCCCCAGCTCCGGCTCCGGCAAAAGCTCCTGAGGTAAAGGCGGTTCCTAAAGTTGAATTACCCAAAATCGTTGGGGAAGAAAGCTATGAGGAGTTTAAAGTTTCTCAGATGAGAAAGACAATCGCTAAGCGATTGGCGGAGAGCAAATTCACCGCTCCTCATTTTTATCTTACCATGGAAATTAACATGGACAAGGCAATTGTGGCAAGAGCCAGTATGAATGAGGTTTCTCCTGTGAAAATTTCTTTCAACGATATGGTCATCAAAGCTGCTGCGGCTGCTTTAAGAAAACACCCTCAAGTCAATTCATCTTGGTTAGGGGATAAAATTAGAGTTAACCACCACATTCATATCGGTGTAGCGGTTGCCGTAGAGGAAGGTTTGTTAGTGCCTGTAGTAAGATTTGCAGACAATAAGCCACTTTCTCATATTGCGGCTGAAGTGAAACAATTAGGTGCTAAGGCGAAATCAAAAGAACTACAACCTGCTGAATGGGAAGGTAATACGTTTACTATTTCTAATTTAGGAATGTTTGGTATTGAAGAATTCACCGCCATTATTAATCCGCCTGATGCTTGTATTATGGCCGTAGGGGGAATAAAACAAACGGCCATCGTTAAAGATGGTGAATTGGCAATTGGCAATATTATGAAAGTAACGATGTCATGCGACCATAGGGTCGTAGATGGAGTAGTGGGTTCATCCTTCTTGCAAACATTTAAATCACTACTAGAGGATCCAATTCGTCTTCTGGTATAAAAATTTTAAAACATCCAAGATTAAAGTCCCGTTCTCATACGGGACTTTTTATTTAAATATCATGAAGATAAGATCAACAACGGTAATCGCAGTACGGCACAATGGTTCAATTTCTATAGGCGCAGATGGACAAGCGACTATGGGCAATACTGTAGCCAAGAGTAATGTTAAAAAAATTAGAAAGTTACTGGATGGAAAGATCGTGACAGGATTTGCTGGCTCTACAGCGGATGCATTTACGCTTTTAGAACGCTTCGAAGAGAAACTAAATGCGTATGGTGGTAATATGAAAAGAGCCGCAATTGAGCTTGCAAAAGACTGGAGATCAGATCGATACCTTAGAAAATTAGAGTCGATGCTCATTGTTGCCGATAAAGATGAAATATTGATTCTTTCTGGAACAGGAGATGTTATTGAGCCAGATAATGGAATTGCTGCCATAGGGTCTGGTAGTATGTATGCTCAAGCAGCGGCACTCGCATTGGTCAAACATGCACCTAATATGGACAGTAAAGATATTGTTCGCGAAAGTCTGAATATTGCTGCAGACATATGCATCTACACTAACCACAACTTAGTAATCGAGAAAATTTCGTAAATTCAACTTTGGGAAATTACAGATTAGATATTTTTATTTTTATTCTAAACCCTTAAAGATCAATAACGTTAACCTCAATGTCTTATATACAACTCAATTAAAAATTGAATGATACGTTTTAAACTCAATGTTCTGCTTTCCTCTATTTTAATGGTTTTAGCCATTACTAGCTGTTCTGATTCTTCAATGAACAAAGTATATAATGAGCCTACCGAAGGTAGATTACTCTTGGGGGCAACCGTTCACTTGGGGAATGGAGAGTTTATAGAGAACGCTGCCTTAGCTGTAAAAGACGGTTATGTGACTTTGCTAGCCGATGGTGCTTCTGAAAAACTGGATAAAAGTAAATTTCAAATAGATAAACTGGGACCAGAATATCACATTTACCCATTCAAAAAAACCGAATTAGGTAACTCAGGAATCGTTTTGGCAAGAGCAGATGCCAAAGCATTCAGTATCACCATTCGAGATGATGAGGTTGAGAAATGTATAACAATTGGTTGTGAAGCCGCACTTTTGATTTGCAGAGGAAGTATTAAAGACATAAGCAGATTCAAGGTGGAATATGTGGTAGATGGGAATGACAAAGTGAAAATACTTGAGCAAACTGATTACAAGTCGAGGAGTGGCTCCAATTAGTGTTTTGCTGATAGATTAGCAACCTGAAGCAAGTTCATGGTAATTCCAGCCTCAATTGAGGCTTTTTTTATGCCTATTTAAAAGTGCTCTCCACTGCTTTATTAATTATCTCACAACCTTCCTTTATTTCTTGTTTTGTAATGGTCAGCGGTGGGGCAAGCCTAAAGCTCTCAGGGCATGATAAGAACCAAAAGGTAATCAGACCACTCTCTAGACATTTATTAACGATTTGTGCGACTAATTCTGCTGACTCAAACTCAACGGCAAACATTAAGCCCCTTCTTCTTACCTCTACAATCTTTGGGTGCGAAAGTAAGCTTTCAATCAAAGCGCCTTTTTCTTCTGCTGAGTCCAACAGGTTCTCTTGTTCTATTACTTCTAAATTGGCGAGTGCCGCAGCGCAGTTGATAGGGTGGCCACCAAAAGTGGTGATGTGGCCTAGCATAGGATTGTGCGTAAAGAGATTCATGTTTTCTTTCGAAGAAATAAATCCACCCATAGGCATACCACCGCCCATTGCCTTGGCAACGGTTAGGATGTCTGGGGTGACGCCCATTTGTTCGAAACAGAAAAGAGTGCCGGTTCTACCAAAGCCAGTTTGAATCTCATCGAAGATGAGAAGCGCGCCCATTTCATTACAACGTTCCCTTAATGCTTTCATATAAGACAGATCAGGAATTCTTACACCTGCATCGCCTTGAATCGGTTCAATAATCACACAGGCAGTCTGTTTGGTAATCATATCCAAATCTTCCACTTTATTGAATTGCATAAAGTGGACGTCAGGCAATAAGGGACGGAAAGCATATTTTTTCACTTCGTTTCCAGAAACACTCAGCGCTCCATGAGTACTTCCATGATAAGATTTTTTGCAGGAAACGATTCCAGTTCTTCCTGTGACTCGTTTGGCTAGTTTTAATGCGCCCTCAATGGCTTCTGCTCCTGAATTCACAAAGTAGCAACTATTCAATTGTGGAGGTAATAGTGAAGTCAGCTTCTCTGCAAGCTTGTTCTGTGGTGTTTGAATGAATTCACCATAAGCCATAACATGCATGTATTTATCAAGCTGCTTTTTAATCGCATTCACCACATGCGGATGTCTATGGCCGATATTTGTGACAGCGATTCCAGAAATAAAATCTAAATAGGATTTACCCGAAACATCAATAATATGGGTGCCCTCTGCTTTGGCTACTTCAATTTGTAAGGGGAATGGTGAGGTTTGTGCGAGGTGGTTAAGAAATACACTTTTAGAATCCATATGCGAAAGTAAGTACTAATGTATTAAGGTGAAATAGGCTTGATTCTTCAAAACACATTTTTTATAATTTTGTTATTTGAATTGAGGTTGAAGCAGATTCCGACTTAAACAAGTATTTTTGAATCATGATCAGTAATAGTGAATTCAGTAAAAACGAGCGATGGGTTTTGCTTGGGCTATTGATTCTTATGCTTTTTGCTCTTTTGGTTAATTTGGGTATCTATCCGCTGTACTTGGAAGAGCCAAGAAGAGGCTTGATTGCCTTGGAAATGATCTTGAGGGATAATTACCTTGTAACCACACAAACTGGCGATCTCTACTTCAGAAAACCTCCTTTTTACAATTGGTTACTGATTCTCTCTTACCAGCTTTTTGGGAGTTACTCTGAGTTGGCTACGAGGATTGTTTCAGTAGTTTCTCTTTTGATTACTGGAGGGGTAATTTATCGATTCTTTAAATCAAGAATAGGAGAGCGGTTAGCGGTTTATTCCGCACTCAGTTATATCGCTTGTGTTGATATTCTCTTCTATTTCAGTATGATAGGGGAGATTGACCTCTTTTACTCGCTAGTTACCTTCTTAGTCTTTG
>JBLIES010000249.1:0-4153 GCA_047633135.1 Roseivirga sp. | reverse complement strand
CTCAATATGAAAAAGGTATTACAACTTTTACTCCTATTAATCGCCATCGTGATGCTGTACCTGGGCATAGCTAAGGCGATGCTTCCCCCTGTACTCACTGGTGTGGCTATTATCTTGATTCTACTGTTGTTTAAAACTCAAAAAACCGATGGCAACAATTAAACAGGGAGATGTGCTGCCCTCGCTTAGCCTTCCCACTTTTGATGGAAGAACGTTCAATAGTGCCGAGCATAGCGATTCTCACCTATTGATGATCTTCTTTAGAGATGCCAGTTGCCCCTTTTGCAATATGCATTTAAAAGAACTTTTAGATGATTATGAATTCTTCAAGTCGAAAGGCTTGCAGATTGTTACTTTTTTTGCCTCTAGTGGTGAGGAAATAAAAAAATATGCGGGCAAAAACGATGTTCATTTTTACATCATTCCAGATCCTGATTTGGCTTATTATAAAATGTTCGATGTCAGGCAATCAAGAATGGGTTTGTGGAGAACCTTATGCAAACCCATCACTGTAATCAAGGCCATGTTCAGCGGTTTTTTCAACCTTAACTCCATAAATAAAGCCCCCATCATTCCTTCGGATTTTTTAATCTCGAAAGGTGGTAAAGTAGACCTCGTGCATCATTCTGACGATTATGCAGATCACTTGAGTATTATGGATATTAAACATTGGCTGAGCAAGCAGAAATAATAATTGATAAAATTCTGTGCGATTTCAGAGCGACTAAAGTTTCACTTTCAAAGCGTTAAGGCGGGCATCAATAAAACGTACTTTCCTTCACTTTTTTGTCATCGATTACATTTCTATGAAGCTTCTTAAAATCTGATCAACTATTTTTACAGAAGTGTTGTTAGCAATGCTATTGAGAATTGAAAAATGAGCAAAAGAGTAGTAGTTGGCCTTTCTGGTGGAGTTGATTCGAGTGTCACCGCGCATTTATTGGTGGCGCAAGGCTATGAAGTGATCGGCATGTTTATGCGAAATTGGGTAGATGATTCAGTCATTATTTCTGAAGAGTGCCCTTGGATCGAAGACAGTAACGATGCTTTGGCTGTAGCCGAAAAACTGGGAATCCCATTCCATGTAATTGATTTAAGCCAGCAGTACAAAGAGCGTATTGTCGATTATATGTTCAATGAATATGAAAAAGGCCGCACACCAAACCCTGATATTCTTTGTAATCGCGAAGTAAAATTCGACATCTTCCTGAAAGCTGCATTAAAACTTAAAGCTGATTACGTAGCAACAGGCCATTATTGCCAGAAAGAAACCATTATTAAAGACGGAAAAGAAGTCCATCGTCTTTTGGCAGGTGCAGATGAAAATAAAGACCAGAGTTACTTCCTCTGCCAATTGAACCAAGAGCAATTGGCCAAGGCGCTTTTCCCTATCGGACATTTAAAAAAACCTCAGGTACGCGAAATAGCGAGAGCACAAGATTTGATTACTGCCGAAAAGAAGGATTCTCAAGGCTTATGTTTTATCGGAAAAGTAAGGTTACCTGAGTTTCTGCAACAGCAACTCGCCCCTATCAAAGGGCAAATCAAGGAATTGGCCATCGATGCCCATAACTTCCGACACTTCAGAGATCATTCAGTTTTTGAATTTGATGGAAGTTTAGAAAGTCTAAAGCACCTATCGCAGCCTTATGAATACGCGCCTTCTGATGGTAAATTAGTTGGCGAACATAATGGTGCACATTACTTCACTATTGGCCAACGAAAGGGCTTGGCTGTGGGCGGAACACCAGAACCACTTTTTGTTATAGAAAAGGACACGACCAACAATGTGATCTACACAGGTCAAGGTGAAAATCACCCTGGATTGATGCGTAAAGGGCTTTTTGTTGAAAAGCAAAACGTGCATTGGGTACGCCCTGATTTAGCACTCAGCCCAAAAACATCGATACGCTATTTTACAAGAATTCGTTATCGCCAAACTTTAGAAAATGCCGAACTATTTATGGAAGAAGACGGACTTTATATCATTTTCGAAAACTACCAAAAAGGAATTGCCTCTGGTCAGTTTGTGGCTTGGTACGATGGAGAAGAACTCATTGGCTCTGGGGAGATTAGTTGATTTGGTCGATATTCAATAGTGAATAGTGAATAGTGAATAGTGAAATTTTTGAGAATTCAGACCCTGAAAGGGTCAAATATTTATAGAGAATTACGATTAGAAAATAGGCGACCCCAACGGGGTCGAACCTTAACAACCTACCGCGTTCTAGACGCATATGATCCCTATGGGATCAATTTTAATCATCTATTACGAGCCTGAAAGGACGAAATAGCTTCATTCTAAAATTATCACACCTTTTCAGGGCTTAGGTTATTCATTTCTTTGTTTGCCAAAGGGCTTTGCCCTTTGTTGAAGATATCGCGCCCTTGCAGTGCTAACCAATCAATTGCATTCAAGTCAGTAGTGGTCTAGCTGGCTAGTCCTTTGCTAAATAATTGATTGGATTTTGAAATTTGGAATTTCAGCTTTGGAATTTGGAACTTGATATTTCCCTTTTGGAATTTGACGCTTCGCGTCATGGATGCGCTGAAACCCAAACTTCTCCATCTTCGAAGAATTCCTTTTTCCAGATAGGCACGGTAAGTTTTAAGGTATCAATACAATACTCGCAAGCTTGAAATGCCTCTTTGCGATGTGGTGATGATATGGCAATGACTACTGCTTCCTCTCCTATTTTCACCAAGCCTGTTCTATGATGAATCAGTACATGCTCAACACCGAATTTGGCCTTGGCCTCGTCCGCTATCTTTTGCATTTCCTTGAGCGCCATTGGTTCGTAAGCTTCAAATTCAAGCTTTAACACCCTTTTTCCTTTGGTCTGATCTCGAACTGTACCCACAAAAGTAACTATGCCACCACAGGCAGGATAGTTGACTAAATCTACAGCCAACTGCGGATCAAGCTTTTCAGATGTGATATGAATTAATGATTTCATCCGCCACTTACAGGCGGAATTAGTACCACCTCGTCTTTTTCGTTTATGATATAGTCTTCTTCTACATAATCTTCATTCACAGCAAACTGTAATGAAGACAGGCCTTCGAAAGCTGGAAATTCATTGATTAAGCTTTCTCGTAAATCAGCGATGGATGAGGATCTTTCGATAGAAAGAAAATGCTCCTTGGTTTGAAGAATGTCCTTGGCAATGCCAAATGCTATCACTTTTACCTCTATCATTTCTATTCCTTGCTTCATACTAAGTATTTCCAAAGTAAACGAGCTCCAGCAAATAAAACCAATAAAGCGGTCAGCATCTTCACCCTTTCTTGAGAAAGCTTAAAAACGCTTAATCTAGAGCCTAATTGACCACCTATTAACACGCTCAATCCTAAATAAAGTATCAATTCAAAGTCAAACGACAGGTTGCCTTCGCTTAACTGACCCGCCAAACCTGAAAGCGAGTTGACAAGAATAAATAAGCTGGCAGTACCCGCAATGGTCTTGGCTTTGTCCCAATGAATGATATGCAAAAGCGGAGATAAGAATATCCCACCTCCAATGCCTACGGAACCCGCCAATAAGCCAATAGTGCCTCCTAAAGCGCCATTAGCAAATACATTGTCCTTTAGTTTTGAAGGTGATTTGCTTTCACTGATGCGTTTCAAGTATTTTTCTGATAACATGACTAAGCCTGTCAATACAAGGGTGCCTCCGAGCAGAATAAAGAAGGTAGATTGCCTAAAAGGTATTTTAGCACCAATAAAAGCCAATGGAACACTGAGTAAAACAAGCGGTAAAGTCTTTTTCCAATTGATATGGCCCTTTTTAGCGAAAAGATAAGTCCCTCCAGAAACCACAATGAGGTTACAAAGCAAAGCGATGGTTCTTAACAATCGGTATTCAAAACTGTACAACGAGAGCACCGCCAAATAACTAGAGCCTCCTCCAAAGCCAACGGAAGCATATAAAAATGAAATAATGAAGAAGAAGATGATCAGTTCGTAGTCCATTGTAACTTCCTGATTTCAATAAATGTCCAATGTTGGGTCAATCTCTTTTTGCCAAGCTAAAATGCCACCTTCTAGATTTTTCAAGTCTATCAATCCCGCTTCGCGAAGCAATTGAATGGCTTTTTCACTTCGAGCTCCACTTTTGCAATGCACCACAATGGCCTGTAATTTGGGAAGCTCA
>JBLIES010000248.1:0-4178 GCA_047633135.1 Roseivirga sp. | reverse complement strand
TACAGCCACCTCTACCAATGGACTGGAACTGACGACACATTAAAACCCGTCATCCTTATGGGGCATATTGATGTAGTCCCTATCGCCTCTCCAGACAAATGGTCGGTTGATCCATTTGGAGGTATAATCAAAGAAAATGTGATTTGGGGGCGAGGCACTATTGACGATAAATTCTCAGTAGTCGGCATTTTAGAAGCGGTGGAAATGCTTTTGAATGAAGGTTTTCAACCCAAAAGAACCACCTATTTAGCCTTTGGGCATGACGAAGAAGTAGGAGGTAAACAAGGAGCTGTGGCGATGGCCGTATATTTAAAAGAACAGGGGATCACCGCAGAATATGTGCTGGATGAAGGTTATGCGATTACCCAACAACTAATTCCAGGAATTGAGGCTGATGTGGCTTTTATAGGGATTGCCGAAAAAGGCTCTACCACCATTGAACTTACTGTTGACATGGATGGTGGCCACTCCTCGCAACCAGCCAGCGAAACTGCCATTGATGTTTTGGCCAATGGAGTAGCAAAAGTAAAAGCAAATCCATTGGAGGCTACGCTTTCTGAGCCCATGATGAAATTCATTAATGAGATTGGCCCCGAAATGGGGTTTGTGAACAAAATGGCTTTTGCTAACACAAGTATCTTTAAACCGTTGATTATCAGTACTTATGAAAGTACAGGTGGGACAGGCAACGCTTTAATTAGAACAACCACCTCCCCTACCATTTTTCAAGCAGGAATTAAAGAAAACATTATCCCTACTAACGCAAGGGCTTTGATCAATTTTAGGATCATCCCTGGGCAAACAAATGATGATGTACTGAATCATGTGAATGCTGTTGTAAATGATGAAAGAGTGAAAACTCAATTCTTTGGTTTTCATTCAAATCCATCACCAGTTTCGCCAACCGATTCAAAGGGATATGACATAATCAATAGAACAATGAAAGAAGTCTTTACGGGAGTATTAACAGCCCCAAACTTGGTGATAGCCGCTACCGACTCTCGCCATTTTACCGAAATAAGTTCTAATATTTATCGCTTTGTACCCTACCACATCAATGAGAGTAATATTAAAAGTTTTCATGGTATTGATGAACGGATTCCCGTGAATGACTATATAAATGCCATTAGGTTCTACCGTCAGCTTATTTTGAATGGAAATTGAACTAGGATCTGACTTGAACGGATTGAGGATTAATCAAAAAGTCATTTCGTTGATGCCCTTCTCTCGATCAAAGAATAATTGAGCACTTAACTTGCCTCCCCTTTGATGAAAAAGATTCTTACGAAATGACTTTCTATAATTTTTCAACTCTCCCATAAAAAACTAAATCAGAAAGTTTAGTACCAACCACCGCCAAGCCCTCTAAACGGCCAAGGAATTGACGCAAGAATAAGGATCAGTCCTATTAAATAGAAAGCTGAAATTGACCCAAATTTCTTAGCATCTGAAGCCGCTCTTTTTGCTTTGCTATAACCTACTGTGATCAGGATAATCGCCACTAGCATTAAAGAAGCATGCTCAACGGCATAGAATCTTAAGACATCGTCTTTCATAAAACCCTCGGCAAAACTCACTTTCGGGCTAATAAAATAGAGCACAAACCCTATGACCAACTGGATGTGAGTAAAGATCAGAGCAAACAAGGCGAGTTTCTTATCGCCAGATGACCAAACGCCACTCTTCTTTTTAGAAAAGGCATTAAAAATAGCTACTAATAGTAATAGCAACACAACCCATCTAAGACCCGAGTGTGCAGATGAAAGTCCGTTATACATAGTTTGACGTTTTAGTTTACATTAGCAAAGTAAATAGAAATCACCGATTCTACTAAAGGTTTTAGCTCACGGATTCGAAAGTCTATGAGGATTGCTCTGATTTAAATTATCTTTTCTGCGCCAATTAAAAGTAGGCATTTTCAAATCTCCTTGAGCTCATTGAAACTGTCGACTTGGCTTTAAAAGCAACATAGTCAGCGTAGAATTATTAAAATTCTTCAATTGAATAAACCCTTTTAATCCGTTATACAGACGCTATGAAAGCAGCATATTATTCAAAATTCAGAGGGCCGATAAGTATTGGGGATTTAGCTGACCCAAGCCCTGTTGAAGGTGGAGTAGTCATAAAAGTTGAGGCTACTGGCCTGTGTCGTTCTGACTGGCATGGCTGGATGGGACACGATACTGACATCGAACTCCCTCATGTGCCAGGCCATGAATTGGCCGGAACTGTAGTAGAATTAGGGAAGGGTATTTCAAAATTTAAAATTGGCGATCGAGTAACGGTGCCTTTCGTAAGTGGCTGCGGGAAGTGTCCACAATGTAATTCTGGTAACCATCAGATTTGTGATGTGCAATTTCAACCGGGCTTTACTCATTGGGGGAGTTTTGCTGAGTTTGTGACTATTCATTATGCCGACATCAACTTAATTCATTTACCTGAAGAAGTGAGTTTTGAAACGGCTGCAAGTTTAGGTTGTAGGTTCATCACCTCCTTTAGAGCTGTTGCCCACCAAGGCAAGGTTACTGGTGGCCAGTGGGTGGCAGTGCATGGCTGCGGTGGTGTTGGGCTATCTGCCATAATGATAGCGGAAGCTTTAGGTGCACAAGTCATCGCCATCGATATAGACGATGAGAAATTACGATTCGCTAAAAGTATTGGAGCTCATTTTACGGTG
Source organism: Roseivirga sp. (assembly GCA_047633135.1). Lineage (GTDB taxonomy): Bacteria > Bacteroidota > Bacteroidia > Cytophagales > Cyclobacteriaceae > Roseivirga. The sequence goes on along the minus strand of JBLIES010000248.1, from coordinate 1,501 downwards.
AATGGCAACAAGGAAAACGTGGTTGAAGCTGTAAAAGAAATAAGCAAAGGAGGCGTTCACGTCTCAGTAGATGCATTGGGCAATAAAGTAACCTGTTTCAATTCCATCGCCAATCTCAGAAAAAGAGGCAAGCATATCCAAGTTGGCTTAATGGCAGGTGACGACTATCTGCCACAAATTCCTATGCATTTGGTGGTGGCAAATGAACTCGAAATATTGGGCAGCCATGGTATGCAAGCCCATGCCTATCCTGAGATGATAGAAATGATTAAACAGCAGAAACTTCAGCCTGAAAAATTGATTGGAGAACTCATTTCCTTGGAAGAAGCCACACACCTACTCCCCAAAATGAATGAGTTTCAAGGAATAGGCGTGAAGGTGATTAATAGGTTTGAAGTGGGTAGAAAGTAATTTAAGATGCTTATTACAGGCTAGTCCTCATGGCCAATGAAATAACACCTTACTTGATATCCCAAAACATAAGGACATTATTATCACCATCTATATCCTTGAGTTGTTCATCTAAAAAACAGTTTAATTTTTTGACCATCTTTATCTGTCTCGGTAATAAATGAAACACTAATTGGTTATCTATACTAGTTAAGGGGTCGAACCTTGAGACTAAACAACCCATATTTATGTCCCAATGATCACGTGTTGCAACATTGACCGTTTTCTTTTCCTTATCATCAAAAACCATTTACACAGTGAGGTGAATTTGAAACTTAAAATACAATTGATTTCCCGTGTCCCATATTGCACCAAAATTCAGTACAATATCTTCTCGACCAGAAAGGTTTAAAAGTCTATTTGTAAAAGCATTGAAAAAATACCCTGTGCCATTTATTTTAGTGAAACTTTGGGTTGTCACATAATGGAAGTCTTCCCTCAGTAAATCTACTGGGACAATCACTTGGGGATTAGTTAAATCCAATTTTGTTGAGATGACTAGGCCAGGATCACTGCAGTCTTCTTTGAAAGCAAAGGCTGTGTTGTTCGTGTAGAAAAATACTTTTTATTTATTTTGATAAGTTTCTCTGCGGAAATTGACAATCTAATTTCAATTATAAGATTACGATTTTTAGACAATGTGATTACCTTCCTTTGTGCTTCGTCCAATAATTCTATTGTATTTGATACTGTGGCTTGCTCCTTTTTTCATTCGAACATGAAAACAATACCAAGACCGTAGCAAAGAGCAGATAAGATTTGGTGAGGTGATCAGGCATATTTTCTTGGGGTTCATTTAAAAAGCAAGTCAAAACGAAAAGTTTTAACCTATTTTTCATTTATCGTTTACTTGTGTTTAATTACGACATCATCAAAGAAAAGCTGGGCTTCCGTTTCGCAATCGCCTTCTGCGCGACAAATAACGGCTACTGGTTTGTCAGGACATGGCAGTAATGTTGTTCTGTATCCTGCGGGTAATGAAGTTGAAATAAAAAGCCCAATCTAAACAATCAATTGAGCTCATCGATTTGTTTTTAATTTTTTAATATCA
>JBLIES010000247.1:0-4222 GCA_047633135.1 Roseivirga sp. | reverse complement strand
GTACCGTTAATAACAAACTTTATTTGATAAGAGTAGCTAGGGTTGCTTTCTTCAAAAATCTTCAGACTAAAGAGTCGACTTCTTCCCGGAAGAAGTACCTGACTGTGTCTTTGCATTTGAGGACTTACATTCGCTAGGGTAGTGAATTGGAGTTCGAAATTATACGAAAAATAGGAGTTGTTTGTTCCAAAAAACGATAGTTCTTGACCTATTCGTACAACTTCCACATTAATCGGTTTTTTAGCCTTAGAAAAAAACGTTGAAACCTGTTCCTGGTTTTCATAAGTTTGGCTATACAGTATATTCAAGCTAAAAACCATTAAGAGGATTAACAAAAAACTTGAACGAGTAAGGTGACTTTTCATTGAAGCGAAATGATTACAAGGGGTAAAACTAAAAATATATATTTAGATTAAAGTACAGGTTAAATAATAAATGATGATTAACCATTTTTAAAAAGGATATGATTATTTGGTGTAATGCTACTCTGATTACTTCTTAACAGATTCAAGCATAGCGCTCAAATCTTGCTGAGAGTATACTTTCTTCCCCAATATTAGCGTGCTAATGCGCTGCGTATTATCTATTTTTTCTAAAGGGTTAGCGTCAAGTATCAATAAATCAGAAGATTTACCAACTTCTATTGAACCATAATAGTCTTCTACTTTTAGGAATTTAGCACCGTTTATTGTTGCAGTGCGCAGTGCTTCGGCAGGCGTTAAACCAGCAGCAACTAAGGCTGCTAATTCTTGATGCAGCGAAATGCCTTGGTAAACATATGAATTAGAAGCGCCCGAATCTGATCCCGCTAATAATGAAACACCAGCGGCCTGCATTTTAGGGATCAGGCTGGCAAAGGTAGAATTGAGCTGATGTCTTTCCTTTACTGCTTTTTCATTTGCCCTCATCGCACTTCTTACTCTTCCTTTATACGTTTCAATAATTCCCTCTCCTACATACTGCAAGTACTCGTCATTTTCGTGATTGTCTCTATCCAAGTAAGATAGCGTATTGCCGATGTGCTTAGTGGGTGTTACGTAGGTATTGTTATCTTTCAATAGTTCAAAAACGCTGTTGGCTTGGATATCATCGTAAGTTGCAATTAGCTTGTCCATTGATCCCCAAAAACCTGCTTTCCCATTGATCACATCTTGGGTGATTTCTTTTTCTTGAGTTGAAGCACCTTTCAGGATGTAATAAAGGTGCTCAACGGAGCCTAATCCTGCTGTTACCGCATCTTTTAACATTACTGTAAAAGGCATATGGCCAGAGGTGGTAATACCGCGCTTTTTTGCCTCTTCAATTATCCAGATATAGGCTTCCTTTGATATTCGACTATCGTAAATTTTGATGAAGTCCACACCCATATTCTCTAAAGAGTCCACTGCTTGAATTACCTCTTCTTTAGTAGTGACGGGAATCGATCCTGCCCAAGTTGCCTTAGGGCCATCAAGCTTAGGGCCAGAAGTGTAGATTTTAGGACCGATCATCGATCCCTCTTTAATCGCTGCTCTCCATTTGAAAATATCGGTGGTCATGTCGCCACCAGCTTCTCGAACCCCAGTGATACCATTGGCGACAAAAAGAGGGAGTAAGTTTTTGTTTTCTTCAATCAATTCATCTCCACCTCTAAAGTGAACGTGCATATCCCAAAGGCCTGGGATCACATACTTGTCAGTGGCATCTATGGTTTTTGTTGCCGTGTAGTCACTATTGTTTCCAGCTTCGCGAATAAAAAGGATAGTGTCATTTCTTATGCCTATTTGCTGGTTCGCCAATAACTCACCAGTTTTTACATCAATCACGTTAGCATGGTCAATCAAAATATCGACTTCAGTTTTTGAATTGTTACTGCAAGCAAAAACGCAAATAATTAGGGCGAGAAAAGAGATCTTTTTCATAAAAAGAGAAGGTTAAATGGTCTTAATTATTCATTTATTGTCACTTGGCATAAATGACCTCATTACTCTAAACTAAACTTGTCTCCGTTTAAATAGATGCCTAGCTTAATGTCTGAGGCTCCCAGTTTGGCGCCTTGTAGATTAGCTGCTTGGCCTTGTGCGTCAAAAACTAAAACTTGAGAAAGTCCTACAACTTTTACGCTCTTACCAGATACTATGATGGCGGTCGACTCATCGATACCAATACATTTTAAACTTGGGTTTTCCATTGTCAGACTAAGCAAACGGTTAAACCTACTGCGTGCTACAAAGTGCTGATCGATGATGGCTTTTTTAACTAAACCTAAGCCCGCAGCCAATTCAGTATTGCCTTTTTCAATTACATCAAAACCACTGTCTTCCGTATGTATTAACTGTCCTCCAGTAATCATTTTCTCACTCATTACTGCTGCGCCAGCGCTCGTTCCTGCAATCATGTTTCCTTTATTGTAGCTGTCCCAAATTGCTTTTTCAATTTCAGTGCCTGCCACAACACCCATAAACCTGCTCTGACTGCCACCTGAAATATAAATCAGTTTAGCGTTTCTTACAGAATCTAATTGCGCTAGTGTGGGTGTTTCGCCTTTTATAAAGTTGATGGCACCAACTGCCGAAATACCATTGTCTGAAAACTGCTTCTTACCAGATTCGATTGCTCTATCTGGTAAAGTAGTAGACATCGGTAAAACCAATGCATAACCTCCATTTCTCAAGCCTGATTCATCAATCATACTATTGATAAGGGAAGCTGGGCGCGAACCACCACCTATAATGAATAGCTTGCCTCCAGTAAAAGTGGTTTCAGGTGATGAGCTTGCTTCAGGTGCGTTACAAGAAACAAGAATGCTAAAAGTGACAATAGCGAGTAGGGCAGGGTAAATTTTTTTCATAGGCTTTGATTTATTATGAAAGATAGTTTCAATGAAAAGGTAGCACAATCAATCCTATACCAACGGTTGAAGTTACTTATTCACCCAGCCAAGACCTCATTGCTTTGTTTTCACTTTCGAGTGCAACTTGATAAGTCGAAAAGAATTTATCCTCAGAAGAATGAAGTTCAAACTGTAGATGCCTACCGAATCGATTGACCTTAACTATTACCTTGTCTGAACTGCTGAAAAGATCGCTATCATAATTCATGATTTCATCCTTTATACTGAGTTCCTTTTCTGCGGAAGAGCCTGAAGCAATCGCATCTATGAAGTACCGCCCTTCGTGTTCGGCCAACTTCAACCCATATCTAGCCTCTTCTGGTTTTTCTGAGTGTGTCAGTAGAAACTTCAATCCAAATTGAGGGAGTAGGGTAGCTAATTCATTTTCAAAAGCGGCAGTACCGGAAATATAGTCATCAAAATATTCTTTCAGCGAAGCGCCATATACCTCTTCGCAAATCTTCTTATAATCGGCATAAGAATAGCCAACTTCGCGCTTACCAAACCTTTCCCACATCAACCGCATTACATCATCTAAACTTTTATGGTGGTCAGTGTTGACTCTTATTTTTAAATCAAGGATCAATGCCAATAAAGCGCCTTCGTTGTAAATAGATACTTTTCTTCCTGGTGCACCCTTTTCATAACCGTCAATCCACAAATCAAATGAAGAATCGGCTACTGAAAGATTCTTTCTTCCTTCATTTAAATAATGCCGTTCTAAAAGCTTGTTGAGTTCGGCTAAATACTCTTCGAGACTAAAAACACCACTTCGTTTTAAGAATAGATCACCGTAATATGTGGTTACACCTTCCGTGACAAAGCCTGTTGCATGGTAATTTTCCCGCTGGAAATCATAAGGCGTCAGTTCTTTAGGTCGAAGTCTAATTACATTCCATGTATGAAATAATTCATGACTGCTCACGCCTAGAAACTCTTTGTAAAGAGGTCGTTCTTGGAGTGCCGAAGCTGGGCCAATGGTGATCATAGTCGAGTTCCAATGTTCCACTCCGTGATAATGTTTGTAAGGCAGGCATTGACAAATAAAGTGGTAGTCTTTGCAAGGAAAACCACCCATGACTTCAATTTGTAATGCTGTAAATCGTCTGAAGTCATTTACAACATCCTCCTCAGTTCGCGGAAATACACCTACAATCCATAGATAGAATTGATAGCCTTGAACTTCATAGCTTATCTTTTTCATGTTCTTGGTAGCCACTAAGGGGCTATCGACTAAATGATAATAACTGTCTGTTTTAAAGAGTTGCGGACTAACTTGCTCTAGGCCCGTGGCAAATTTGTAATCTTCAGGTACTTTTATCTCAACGGAACAAGATTCGCTCAATCGAT
>JBLIES010000246.1:0-4269 GCA_047633135.1 Roseivirga sp. | reverse complement strand
TCATATTTCCTAGCGTTATAGAATTCAGTGCCTTTAAAAAAGGTTACTTTCTGGTATGCCTCTTTCAATCGGTCAGATTTATTCTGAATACGCTCGATAAAAATAATCGCTCTGGAATAATCGTTGGTGTTTAAAAAAGCCTCGCTTATTAAATTGTTAGCTTCTGGAATGTACTTACTACTTGGATAGTCGCCCATAAACTTATCCAAAGCGATAATGGCTTGAGAAAACTTATTTGCTTCAAAATTAACTTTAGCACTGTTGAAAATAGCCTCCTCTTGAATCTCTTTGTTGAAAGATAAAGAAGCTGCTTTGTCAAAGGCTGCTATGGCAAAAAGGAAATTCTCTTCTTGAACATAGAGCCTGCCTAAATAATATGATGCATTTTGAGCTAGTGTATCATTATTCAGCGCTACTTTTTTAAATTGTTCTATAGACTTCTCTGTTTGCTTGGTTTGGTAATAGGCGTATCCCATTCGGTAAAATGTCTCGAGTGTAATGTTCTGTTGTGCCAACTGAACGTACAAGTCGTAGTATTCTAGACTTTCTGTAAACTGACCTTCGTTGTAATAAGCCTCTGCCGTTATTTGATAAATCTGATAGAGATAGTCTAAACGGCTATTGTTTTTGATCGCCTCTTTGAATTTAGAGGCATATTGTACCAATTCACCGTATCGCTTTTGTTCATAATAACTGCTCGTAATCATAATAGGCACACGGTCTTTATACTTTGGATCACCTTCGGCATTCTTTAAATCCACAAGTGCCTTATCGTATTGCTGGTACGCAAAAGCCAAATAGCCAGAATAGTAATTAGCATCTGCATAATAGACCCCTTGTAAACTTTTTGATAAATCGAAATACTTTCCCGCCTCTTCGTATTTCCTGAGAGCATATAAGGAATAGGCTATCTTAAAATTAGTTCCCCCTTTCTCAGCATTATTAAGGATGTCAGGGTTGACCAGTTTGAAGTATTTTTCGGCAGTTGTAAAATCACCATTCTTAAAACTCACGACTCCTAAATTATAATAAGCCTTAGCTGCCTTGGGGTGGTTTGGTCTATTTCTTACGAACTGAGAGATCAACTGAGCACCATCTCCATTGTCTAAATTCAATGCGCAGAATGCCATGTAATATTCGGCATCCGCTTTTTTGATTTCATCCGTTCCTACAGCCAAGTACCGCTCAAATTGATCACGAGCAGCGCTGTACTTTTCCATTTCAATCAATTCTAGGCCCGAGGAAAAGAAAATACTCGGTGAAGAAGGATGAAGTGTACTTTGAGCGTTTAATGACCCGTGAAGAAGAAATAATAAGGCGATCAAAAAAATATTTTGCTTCATTAATACTTGTTTGTTCAATCTTTATTTAAACTCAAATCTGTTATGAATATTGCTGAGAACCAATCCGGCAGAAGAATAATTAAAACAACTTCCAAAATCTCAGCCAATATATTTTTAGTGCATCAACCGATACACTAATTCTTTGATAATCTCACCGGGCCCCATAGCTCCAGAATCAACTCCTTTGCTTCTTAAGTCAGCTATTTTCAACACGCCAATATTCTGCATTACCTTTCCTACAGGGTAATTTTTGGCTGCTACTTTATATTCCTTAATAAAGTAGGGGTTTGTGCCCATGGCCGAAGCCAACCCCTTATCCGACTGATCTTTGGCTGTATGTAAAACCAAAAGCTTAGAATAGTAGGAATACAAAGCCCCAATCATCGGTATAATCGGATTCGCCTTAGGGTTTGCGGCAAAGTAATTTACCATCTTATTGGCTTTGAGCACATCTCGAAACGAAATTGCCTTTTGCAGTTCAAACACATTGTACTCTTTACTAATGCCAACGTATTTTTGAATTAGGTCTTCATTGATGCTTTTACTTTCCCCCATATTAACAATCATCTTGTCAATTTCATTGGAGAGCCTTTCTAAATTGGTACCGATGTATTCGGCAAGCATATGCACCGAATTTTGGTTAATGGTGAAGCCTTTTTCCTTGACGAATTTCTCAATCCAAGCAGGCAATTCGTATTCTCTTAACAATGCCGTGGTCACAAGCACTGATTTATCTTTGAGTACTTTTGACAAAGGACGTCTGCCATCCACCTTTTTATGCTTATGGGCAAAAACGAGGACAGTGCTTGGCACAGCTTGTTCCAAATAATTAATCAACAGCTTCTGACCCTCCTCTTTATTTAGGTCTAGTATGTCTTTTGCCTCCTTCACTATCACGACTTGACGCTCGGCCATCATCGGAAACCTTCTCGCGTTGGTAAGGATTTGTGCCATAGTGACGTCCTTACCATAAAGTATAGTCTGGTTAAAGCCTTTATCTGCTGGATTTAAGCAGTTTTCTTCGATGTAATCACTGATCTGATCGATGTAAAAAGCTTCTTCCCCCTGTAAAAAATAAACCGGTTTGTAGTCTCCGGATTTCAATGCTTGTAGGACCTGATCAGGATGCAAACTCATAGAATCAATTTGTCACGAATATACAATTCACATTTTGTTTTAGCATAACCAAAAACGAGTATGTTGGCAATAACATTTACGAGATGAACAAAAGAAAGTAAATTTTCTAATCTCCATCAATAACTTGACTTTCTCAGTTATTTATAATACTATTGATTGATATAAAAAATAAATATTAAAACTATGGTACTCATTAAATTAATAATTATTGCAAATTTTGCTTTTAGTACGTCTATTGAAACTATAGACTGCAATATGGAATTAGAGTCAACCATTTGTTTTGATGCAGAGAATTGGACATCCGAGGAGGGTGGTATTTATTATGCGAAAGTATGTGACAACACAAGCTGTTCAAAAGCGTGGTTCGATGCACATGATGGGATGGGTACCTGCTCTGTTGGATCAGAACTATAATCTAAATTTAAAAAAATCAGATGAAAAAATTAGCAGAAAAAGTAAACTTTATACACGTGTTTATCTTAACCTTTTCAGCAATTGCGATGCTTACTATTACGCAAAGCGGAAATTCTTATGAAGCGTTAAATTGCAGCGGTACGTTAGTGACAGTTAGTTGTCATGACGCTCCTTCGTGGAGTGAAGATCCATCGGGCGGGGTCTTTTACGGACGAGTTTGTGATAATGTTAAATGCGCTAGAGCTTGGATGCCATCTAGTGATGGCCCTGGGACCTGCACCTGTTGTAATGAAGCAGTCGATTAAAGAAAACCGAATGCTAAAAAAAAAAGCGACCATAATTTTTCTTATTCTTTCAGTATCCTGTACAATTGAGAGAAAAGAAGAATTGGTAGAAATACCAAATGAGACTATCCTAGAGGGTCAGCCAATTCCTATTAACGGAATTGGCTTTCCCTCTTTGAATATGATTGGTGATAACTTAATCATTATGAATCGAAAGGATACAAGTCTGTTCAATATTTATGAAACAGATAATTTCTCTAGATTGACTTCCTTCGGACTTTTGGGTAATGGACCTAATGAATTTAGCCAGCCGACCTACGGCACCAAAGTAAATCAACTAGGGAGAGATAATAATAACATCTCAATACACGATTTGGAAACGAACTCAACATCATCTATCGAGTTATCAAATAACCCAGCATCCGCTCCAACCCTAGTGACAAAAAAGATACCTAATACAGATGCCGGATATGTCAGAAAAGTGGTGTTTGAAACTGACAGTACGCTAATCTTTATGCCAGAAAACTTGGGAAGATTGGCTTTTTTTAACAAAAATTCAGGTCAGACTAAAATCACTCCTTACATACCAGAAACAAAAAACTCGGTCAAAGATCAAAACAATTGGATGGTCTATCAATCTGAGATAGCTGTCAACCTTGATAAGAAGCTTATTGCGGCCGCACCCATATTATTAGGCGAATTAGATTTCTTTGATTTTTCAGGCCAGCTTGTGAAAACAATAATTTATGATCGTACTAATCATAATTCCAGAGAATTGTCAAATGAAAATGTGACAAAATCAGAATTACAGTTATTTACCCACGATATTCAGTCTACTGTCAATTCAATTTTTCTCTTGATTACAGATCAAAAATTCACAGAAGTACGGAACAAGAGTTATCGGAACCAGTCTAGAATCCTAGAATTGGACTGGAATGGAAACTACCTTAACCAATATATAATCGGCAATTATTCTAAATCATTCGCCTACGATGAGAAGAAAAAAGCATTCTATATTTACAACATATATGATGAAGAAAACCCACTTTGGGTTTATAGAATTAAGTGATCTGATTACTTAGGGAAGTTAG
>JBLIES010000245.1:0-4313 GCA_047633135.1 Roseivirga sp. | reverse complement strand
ATGACACAACATCAATTTGGACTTTGGTGTGCTGTGGCCATTCACGATACGAGTTCAGTACTTGGTGCTGCTTCGGTATATGGCAAAGAAGCCTTAGAGCTTGCCACTACGGCCAAATTAGTGAGGGTTTTATGGATTATCCCGCTGATGGTAGCGATGGCTTTTTTCAATAAAAATAAAAAGCAATTTAAGTTTCCTTGGTTCGTGTTGCTCTTTGTGCTTGCCATGATTTTTTCATCTGCTTATCCTTTCCCACAGGCCTTGACATTGAGCATGTTTACTCTTTCTAAATCCTTGATGTCGGTTGTATTATTTTTGATGGGGACTAGTTTAACAGTCAGTGAGTTTAGAGTTGTAGGCTATAAACCTTTGATGTATGGTGTTGTCCTTTGGGTTTTTATTGGTGTGAGTTCAGCGGCTTTAATTTTGAAGTTTTATTAAGTGCTTGAGGGAAGGATAGATAATCAAACCTACGATAGGGGTAGGCTTGACTATTTTGAGTTTATGGCATTTCTAGGTTGGTGATTTCACAAAATACTGGATCACCAGAGGAAGGCCCACCATACGGCCATAAGTTTAAATGAAGCTGCATTGTGCTTGTTGGTGCTGGCACATAAGTGTTAACCGAAGCGGGTGTGGTATGAGTGATTATTTCTGTAGTAGGAAAGTTACTCGAATCGTAAGCGCCATAGGCCAAAGAGTATTCAACTGGACTGTTTACTGCTGTCCACTTTACCTTAACAGTAACTTCACCACTGGCAGGTATTTGGGAGACATCGATGGCTATTCTCTTTAAAATGTCCCAGTCTGGCTGATTAGGAGTAGTTGCATCCCATGGCTGTAATAAAAACTGTGCGTTGTTCTTGCTTGGCCCACCTGGTTGTTGACCAATCCAACCACTGCCATTATTAGGTTGGTTTTGATAACCCACTTCAATAAAGTCTATTTCAGAATGAGTGTTGGGATTGTTTGAAGCAACAGGATCAAACAAGAACAAACCGAAAATGGTGGTGATGTTAGGGGATGAGTTACTTATTGCAAATTGCTCCCAAGCGGAATTCCCAGCACCATCGGTAAACTTGAAAGTGCAGTAATAAGTGCCATAGCTAACTGCTTGTTGAATGACTGCCTCTGCAGCAGCCCAGATTTCTATTTTCACACCTTTACTATTGTAATAATATTGACCTGAGTTTTGCTGTAATGATAGTTGAAGATTACCGTTGGCTTTAACCACATTAGCAGGAAGCCACAGGTTGCCATTTCCTAATCCAGGTGCAGATGCAGCGGGCGGAGCTGCATGAAAGTCAGTTTGAATGGTGAAATCATTCCATGTAATAGTTTGCATAACATCAAATTAGTTGAGAAAAAAAATTATGAATACAACTACTATTTAGTAAAAAAGTAAGACTTATGGTCAGTACTGATACGAAACATTTGTGTTTAAATTGAGGGACTCAATAAGCGTTTGCAAATGGGTTTCTTTGGATGGTATGGTGTTTTTATCACTTCTTTTGAGCTCCAAGAATTCCACTGAATTGTATCCTGTCTTGACCTGTTACCGTTTATGATCAATGGGAAATGTAACTGTTGAGAACTAAAAGCGATAAACTGCCCAAGATGCTTAACCTAATAACTTGGGTTTTTGGTGAGGTTTTGCAGAAACACCTTCCGCTTTCAATGTAGCCCAAATCATAAGTGCTTTTCCGAAAGACAACAGCCCGAGTATTCTATAGGTTGACGGTATCAGGAAAGGAGCTAAGAAGTACGGAATCGTCTGAGCTTAACTTTTAGCCCAAAAAAAATAGGGCCGATAGTTTAATATTCTATGAACAAGAATAATCTTGTGAATGATTTTTGAACCTCTCTTTTTACCAATGAAGTCCCTTAGGCCTAACTGTAAGCGGCTAATACATAAAGCGCCTAATACGCTAAACCAAATAACTTATGCTGTTTTCTACGGTTGCGGATAAAAACCTGCTGCTTTCAATGTATCCTAGATCACAACGGCAATACCGGCCAATAGCGCGCCAACCTTATAATAGAGCAACACCGATAGCAAAACAAACAGGGGTATTAGGATCAAAACAATCCTAACTCCGGTTTTTTAAATTGAAAGGGTCATCAGAGGTACTTAATTGTCCAACATATTCAACAACGTAGTAATTTGTTTTTTCAAATCTCTACGGTCAACAATGAAATCAAGGAAGCCATGGTCCAAAACGAACTCAGCACTTTGGAAGCCTTTAGGTAAATCTTTACCTACCGTATCGCGAATAATTCTTGGGCCAGCAAAACCAATCAATGAGCCTGGTTCGGCAATATTGAAGTCACCTAACATAGCGTAAGAAGCACTTACTCCACCTGTGGTAGGATCGGTTAATAATGAAATGTATGGAATACCTGCTGCGCTTAGCCTTGCAAGTTTTGCAGAAGTCTTGGCCATTTGCATTAGCGAATAACCAGCTTCCATCATACGAGCACCACCTGATTTTGAAATCATTAAGAAGGGTAATTTATTTTCCCTTGCGAAGTCAATGGCACGAGCAATTTTTTCTCCTACAACAGAGCCCATAGAGCCACCGATAAAAGCAAAATCCATACAGGAGATCACGATATCAATTCCGTTCATTTTGCCATGTGCGGAACGAACAGCATCTGTCAATTGTGTCTTTGCTTGGGTCTCTACAATCCTCTTGGGATAAGGTTTGCTGTCTACGAATTTGAGAGGATCACCAGAAGAGATGTTCGGGTCTAACTCAGTAAATTTATTCTTATCGAAAAGAATGTCGAAGTACTCTTTCGAACCAATGCGTACATGAAACCCGTCCTCAGGACTGACATAAGCATTGTTTTTCAACTCACGCGTATGAACAATTTTGCCAGTTGGGGTTTTAAACCACAATCCATCAGGGGCGTCTTTCTTTTGTTCAGTTGGGGTGGTAATCCCTTTTACTTTTCTTTCAAACCAAGACATATTGTTCAGAATTAAGCTGCCACTAGTGATACAAACAGACCTCAAAAATACGTGAAAACTGGCGTAGGCCAAAGATTAATTTTGATAACCTCTGATGAAGGACATAATTGGATGTTAAAAAAGCCAAAAGAATTGTTTTTTTATTCGTTTCTAATTTCATTAGTATTACGGAATGAACGTTCACTCCGCTTTTTTATGATCGATAACAAGCTTGATAAGAGGACTTTAATAATGGTAACAACGCTGGATCTTATTTCAGAGCAAGGTTTCCATGGTACGCCTATCTCAATGATTGCACAAAGGGCTGGAATTGGCGCGGGTACTATTTATCGCTACTTCGCCAATAAGGAGGAGTTGATCAACGAGCTTTTCAAGGAAATCAAAAGGGAAGTGATTAGAGCGATGCTCAATAACTATGGCGAAGAGGGTACATATGAACAGCGGTTTATGCACCTATGGAAAAATATGGTGTATTACTTTATGGAGCATCCAAAGGGATTTCAGTTCATAGAACAGCATCGCTATGCGCCTTATGTGAGCAACCTCACCAGGGAAGAGTCCTTTCTGATTCTTTCACCGATTATGATGTTTTTTATTGAATCTAAAAGGGCTAAGGCGATGAAGGATTTACCTCTTTATACCATCATTGCCCTACTTTATGGACCCATAGTCTCGTTGCTTAAACAACATATCGACAATAATCAAAATTTATCGACAGACAGAATTAATCAAGCGGCCGAGGCTTGTTGGGATGCTGTCAAATTCAAACTTTAAAGGAAGATGAGAGAGCTTAAAGTAATTATTAATGGGGTGGGAAGTTGTATTCCCGATAATGTGGTGAAAAACGAAGATTTTCTAGGGAATGAATTTTATCAAGAAAATGGACAGCGTTTTGCAAACGACAATCAAGACATCATCTCGAAATTTGAAAAGATTACGGGAATAAAAGAGCGTAGATATGCCAATAAGGGGCAATTCTCTTCAGATTTGGCTTCTATTGCGGCTAAAAATGCATTGGCAAATAGTACCGTAAACAAGGAAGACCTTGATTACATCATTTTCGCTCACAACTTTGGCGATTTGGACGATGATGCCAACAGGATTGACATGATGCCGAGTTTGGCTGCTAAAGTAAAGCACCAGTTGGAAATAGAAAATCCATCTACTTCCTGCTACGATATTATTTTTGGTTGCCCAGGTTGGGTGCAAGGTGCCATACAAGCGACTCAAATGATTCGTTGTGGTGATGCCAAAGCCGTGATGGTGATTGGCGCAGAAACGCTCAGCAAGATTGTGGATCATCATGACCGTGACGCCATGATTTTTTCTGATGGAGCAG
>JBLIES010000244.1:0-4386 GCA_047633135.1 Roseivirga sp. | reverse complement strand
AAGGGAATTGGAACAGAGATTTTTTTAAAAACGACAAGCCAATTACTCTTGAGGTGGGCTGTGGCAGAGGAGAGTACTCTGTTGGTTTGGCTAGAATTTACCCAGAACGAAACTTTGTTGGGGTAGACGTGAAGGGAGACAGACTTTGGGTAGGCAGCACAGAAGCGATTGAGGAAAGACTCGATAATGTGGGTTTTTTAAGAGGGCTTGTCCAAAATATTGAACGTTTTTTCGCTTCTGGAGAAGTTGAAACCATTTGGATTACTTTCCCTGATCCGCGACCGCGAGATGGCGATGCGAAAAGACGTTTAACCTCACCAAGGTTTTTAGAATACTACAAAAATATGCTTTCGGCAAATGGTCAAGTGTTTTTTAAAACCGATAACACTGCCCTTTTTGATTATACTTTAGAGGTTTTGAAAGCAAGAACAGATATTCAAGGCTTAGAGTACACTAGCGATCTTTATCATTCTCAGTACATGGATGATCATTTCGGGATAAAAACTAAATTTGAAAAATTGTTCTACGATAAAGGCGAAACTATCAAGTACCTCAAATTCAAATTCGATCATGACCAATAAGCTATTCATCGATAAGGGGATGCAATGGCTCACATTGGTCTATGTCGTGGCCTTCGGTCTCCTCATGATCTCAACCAATCACGGTGACTTTGTATTATGGTTAAGCGACCGACATTTCGCCTTTGGCGATATCTTTTTCAAATATTGGACTAACCTTGGCGATGGCGCTTTACTAGCAGCAGTTGCCCTTTTTTTCTTGTTCACCAATCTCTATCGTTTCTATTATATGCTATTGGCAATTGTTCTGCAAACGGTTTTTGTGCATATTTTTAAGCAATGGCTTTTTGACAATGAGCCCAGGCCCAAGACATTTTTTGCTGATCAATTAGATGATTTGAATTTTGTGGAGGGCGTGAATGTACGTGGCTTCGATAGCTTTCCGTCAGGTCATACTTCCAGTGCCTTTGTACTGGCTTTCGTATTGATAAGCATCGTTAAAAATAGGGTTTTAAATGTGTTGATTTTCTTAGCTGCTGTACTTGTAGGCATTTCAAGAGTTTACATTCTACAGCATTTTTTAAGGGATATTTACTTTGGAAGCGTCTTCGGGATTTTGGCTGCAGTCATCGCTTGGTACATTATGAGGCCTTATTCTGAATCACCAAAATTGAATAGGGGAGTTTTGAAAAGGAAGTAACTTCTGTTTACAGGCTGCTTGCCTTCAGTCGAAATCACTTACAATTTCTTGATCTCACTTTATGATTTATGGTTTGGCCAAAACCCTTCACGACATTGGGCTTTCTAGGTAACGGGTTAAAACAACGTTCCTTTTGATGAAGTGCTTTAGGAAGGGGGTCATATATTAGACTATTTGAAGCCTGTATTTTCGCCTCATTTTGTCTAGTCATATCAATTACTTCCAGATTTATTTTGAAGCTTTAGCTTTTAATCACCCCATTTCATCACCAGCGTGGTTGGGTTCTCGAAAGTATCTCTGGCTTTTACTTGAAAAACAAGCCCAGGAATAGACTCCAACTCCTCTTGAAACTCCGTTCTAGAAATTACATAACCTTGAGCAGAGGCCTCTATTAATCGTTTCAGGTCTTCTACATTATCGAGCATCGGGATTTCTCTTTGTAGTGCAAAAACGAAGGCAGGATTAAGCCTTTTAAAAGCGATAATGGTGCGTGTGGTGTCCATTTGAGGCAAGGTTTTCCGTACAGGGTTTTCCGCATCAACTTGCGGGAAAATCAAATGGAAGAATAAAACTGTAGTAACACACCAAGTGCTCACATTCAGCCAAAGCACCTGTTCAATGTTTTTCCGAAGGTAGGTTTGTCTGAGTATAAATAGGCCTAATGCAGCCAATGGGATAAAGTAAAAGCCAAGTGTGTTGAGTGCAGAAAGTGACTTATCAGCTTGTAAGCCAAAATAAATACCGAAAGGAAAGGCGATTAGAATTATGGCATAAATGATCAAACCAATACGATTGCCTCTACTGGAAAACCACTTTTCATCGATCTTCGTCAGATAATTACCGATGAGAATGGCCAATAACGGATAAGCGGGTGTGGTATAATTAGGCAATTTAGTACTGCTGATGGCGAAAAATACCACTATTACCATGGTAGCGATGCCAATATATATCAAGGCGCTGTCAGATCTGTTTTTCCACACAGATTTGAGTGATTGAACCAAGAAAGGCAAGAAGGCCAACATTCCTAGGCCAAATACAAAAGCTAAGGTCAATAATGGACTTCCGCTATGCCCTTCCATAGAGTCTGAAAACCTTGAAAAGTTATGCTTGAAGAAAAACTCTTGTGTCCAAAGTCCATCGGTTTGAAGGTCTACCGCATAGAACCATGGAAAGGCAACCAACAAAGAAAAAATCACCCCCCCAATAGGCTGCATTCTTGCAATGGTTTTGAATTTAAAATCCTTTCGAACAATTAAAAAAATCAAAGCTGTTAAACCGGCTAATCCCAAAGCAATAGGGCCTTTAGTGAGCAAGCCACAACCAATGGCAAAGTAGAATGCCAATAATTGCCATTTGCTGTTGCTTTCATAAGCTTCATAAAAAGAGAAGAAGGCCCATGTCATGAAAAATATCAGGTAGGGATCAGGCACTGACATATGAAACTGCAGAGCGAAATGAACCGAGGCCAATAGTACTAATGCAGCGTTCAATCCTGTTTTTGCACCAAAATGCTTGCTAGCAAAAAGGAAGGTGATCAGAATGGTAAGCACCGCCATCACAGACGAAAAGAACCTTGCTCCAAAGGCATTCACTCCAAAAAAGGCATAACCAGCCGACATGAAGTAATAATGTAATGGTGGCTTATCGGTGCGCAATTGGTAGTTATAATAGGGCACCACATAGTTGCCACTTTCGAACATTTCTCTAGCTGCTTCTGCATTCTTGGCTTCATCAAGTGCATAAACATCCAGGCCGCCAATGTTGGCAAAGTTGACTGCAATGGCCAAAATAACGATGAGGAGAATTGATTTTTGCTTGCTCATGTGTAAGCTGCAAAGCTAAAAATATTCAAGAAGAATAGGAGCGTAAATTTAAAAAGGAGTGCTAGGGTTCGTAATAACTCCCGTAATTCGTAGCTTATGCTTTCCGTTGGTACAATTGCTGTCTGCAAAATCAATTGAACATGATACCTTCGTGATCGTTATAGCCCAGTCATTTTAAAGGAACTATGAAGCATTACTACCGAGTATTTTTTTTACTTACATTTTTTATTTTCGCCATTGTTCAGAGCAATGCGCAAGGACCGGTGAAATTAGATGCTGCTGAAATCAAGCAAGCCTTAAATAAGCTCAATGTGGTGGGTACCGTGATGTATCTCGCTGCTCACCCTGATGACGAGAATACCCGATTGATTGCCTTTATGGCCAATGAAAAAAACCTAAGAACGAGTTACCTCGCTATGACCAGGGGTGATGGAGGCCAAAATCTTGTGGGGACAGAAATCAGGGAGTACCTAGGTATTATTAGAACTCAAGAGCTTTTAGCGGCCAGAAGAACCGATGGTGGAGAGCAATTCTTTACCAGGGCCAATGATTTCGGCTTTTCTAAGGATCCATTCGAAACCCTCAATGTTTGGAACAAAGATGATGTGCTTGCCGATGTGGTATGGAACATTAGAAGGTTCAGGCCAGATGTAATTATTACCCGCTTTGATACTTCCTTAGTAGAGAGCGGAAGCATGCATGGTCATCATACGGCATCTGCTCGATTGGCTATGGAGGCTTTTGATATCGCAAATGATCCAACTAAATATCCAGAGCAATTGAAAATCGTAAAGCCTTGGCAGCCAAAAGGGCTTTATTGGAACAGCTATAACTTCGGAGGCAATAGTGCAGATTATGAAGGTCAAAAAGGGTATTTAACCATTGATTTGGGTGCTTATAGCCCATTGTTAGGTCTTTCTTATGATGAAATCTCATCCCTAAGCAGAAGTAATCATAAATCTCAGGGTTTTGGAAGCACTGGCAGAAGGGGGGAGAGCAAGGAGTTCTTAATGCAATGGAAAGGCGCTTCAACCTCAACAGAAGCGTTCGAAGACATAGACCTGACTTGGAATAGGGTTAAAGGAGGTAAGGCAGTAGGCGATCTGCTAGCCAAAGCCAATAAGAATTTCAGAATTGAGAATCCGACCGCTATTGTTGGCGATTTAATGGGTGCAAGGGCCAAGCTGCTTCAAATCGAAGATGAGTATTGGAAAAACGTAAAACTGAAGGAGCTTGATTTAGTGATCAAATCCATTCTTGGGATTTACTTAGAAGTAAGCGCTGATGATGTCATCAAAGTGGTAGGAGATCAACTTACCCTTTCGGTGGAATCGATCAATCGCTC
>JBLIES010000243.1:0-4417 GCA_047633135.1 Roseivirga sp. | reverse complement strand
CAAGTTGAGTTAAGCCGCTATACCAAAAGGGAAATGCAATTATTCAATTCAACGCACAACCGAGGTTATAATCCACATATTACGGTTGCTTTTAGGGATTTAAAAAAAGAGGCTTTTGAAGAAGCTTGGCTGATTTTCGAGAAGCGGAAATTCGAAACTACATTTACTGTGGATTCATTTTGGCTCTTAAAGCATGACGGAAAAGCTTGGCAAGCATTTAAACAGTTCCGTTTTCGCTGATAGGTAAGCCAAGTACAGGCTTATAAAGTGGGGCCTAACACCAGCTTTACCTGCACCATATCAGAAAGAATAAAACTATTGCCCCCCACGTTAAAATCTCTCCTGTTGATTTCAAACTCGACTGATAATTCTTTCTTGGTAATGGTAAGGGGTGTTTTTAATACCTTGCTAATGCATTTAATGCTGAGTGTTCCTAACACAAAGTACTGGTCTCCTTCCTTGGATATACTTGAAGAGGTAAACGTCATACTCGGGAAATTTGCTACATCAAAATAATCGTCTTTGAGTAAATGCCTGTCCCTTGCATTAATGCCTGTGTCAATGGAGCCCACCGAAACCTCGGCATTGAAATACGCTTCTTTGAGGATTTTAGGATTGAAACGATGCTTAATTGTAGCCTCAGTAAACTTACCGTCTACATTGAAACCCGCATTTCTGATAATGAATGTAGCGCTTAACCCTTGCCCTTGGGCAATGCCAGCGCACAACAATAAAAATAAAATCACACTACTTTTTAAGCGCATCTATTATTGAATTTGGTTTAATTAAATCTACATAATCAGTCAATTTCAATTCCAGCTCTGTCGGCCCAATGGAATACGGCCCTATTTCGAAGGGATTGAAATAAAAAAGCAAGCTTTGGTTGAGCACTGCGAAATTGCCATTCAGCTTAAATCGATCGTTATCGAAAAAGTAACCTGCATCATTCAAAGCTTTATTGGGTGCGATTTGTTTATCCATTCTAAATTCAATTTCAGCCAATTGGTTTAACTTCTCTTCAAAACCTTCCACTAAAAAATCGCTCAGCTCTATCGCTTTGCCTGTGGCTAAATCGTAACTCCGATATACCTGATAAGAATTTGGGTGTGCCCCACCCGTAAATGAAAAAACCGTACTCGCTGTACTGATATAAAGTGAATCTTGATAAATTATGTCGGAGCTTATTTCTAACAACCAACCAGATTTGTAGTCAGGGTTTTCGTTCAGAATATCTTTGTACTCTTGCGACATCTCTTCAATCAAAAGCCTGAAGTCATCCTTTGGCTCGCTGATAAAGGCAAATTTCAAAACATCTTGCTCTATCTGTCTATTGATGGAGTCGATCACCGTTTGAGACGCCCCTTCGCTGATGATTGGATATTGAATATCGATGTTCAAGCATCGTTCTCCGCTCTGATCGCTAGCACACGGCCCCTGCTTCTCTTCTATTTTTTGTAATTGATAGGTAACGAAAGTGGCTTTTTCAATAGGCGGAGTTTCTAAACTGGTCACAGATTCTTTCTTACCAAACTCACAGCTTGATAGCGCTATGATTAAAAAAAAACATAGATAGGTTTTCATCAATTGAAGTTAAAAGCGTGTATTTTTTCTTTCTTATTGAGTTTGTAACTTTTCAGGCTGCCATTCACCTTCATGTGAATAATGTTTTCTTGGTCTTCGAAAGACTCAAAGAGAATTAAGTTCGAAACTTCAGCCTTATTGATCTTTTCGACATTTTCAATTTCTATATAACACCAACGTGCATCGCCCTCAACTTCGCTTCCAATAAATTTCAGTTGAGCGGGTTTACCATCAATGTTTATAAACAGTTTTGCTTTAACGTATTCTGCAATTAGGCTGTCCAACACCTTAATATCTTTGGGTTTGTAAGTATCTATATAGTCGATTTTATGGAAGTTTTGGAGACCAACGCCTAAGTCATCCATAAAAATACGCTGACTAATTTGAAGCGCCTTGGTTTCGGCATCATATTCCATGTCGCAAACGCTGACATGAAAGGGATGTACCGTCAAGAAAAGGTGGATGACAACCGTATATAAAAGCTTTATTGGCATGTTATGCTCTTTAGTATGTGCTTCAAAAATTAAGTTTTATTATTGCAAATCTAAATGAAAATCCCTCAGGGAATTAGTTAAAATCAGAATGGATCAATTCAAGCTTTATTTTCAGTTGGGTTATGAACACATCATTGACCTCAACGGCATCGACCATATATTATTCGTGGTAGCGCTTTGCTCCATTTACTTGGCTCAAGATTGGAAAAAGGTACTCATTTTGGTCACTGCCTTCACGCTTGGTCATTCCATAACACTCGCATTGAGTACTTTTGAGCTGATCAACTTTGATACCGATTTGATTGAATTCTTAATTCCTGTTACGATTTTTATTACTGCACTCAGCAACCTTTTCAGAAAAGAGGGAAGCGTTAGCCCTAAAGCGCTCAATCTTAATTATTTCTTTGCACTATTCTTTGGGTTGATCCATGGTTTAGGCTTCTCAAATTATCTCAAAAGCCTTTTAGGGAAAAGTGAAAGCATTATCTCTCAATTATTAGCCTTCAACTTAGGTTTAGAATTGGGACAAATAATAATAGTTGTCATCTTTATGATCATATCGTTCGTGTTTACTGCCTTATTTAATGTAGCAAAACGCGATTGGAGATTAATAATTTCTTCGGCAATTGCCGGAATCGCCATCACGATGATGATGACAGCAAAATTTTGGTAACAAAAATAACGGGCAACCGCATTAATCACATGAAGGAAAAAATTATGAAACGTATACTTTTCGTAGTGGCAGCTATTGCAATGGTCTCGGGTCAATCAATGGCTCAAGTAATAAATAGCAATCACGGAAACCGATTCGAGCAGCTAGAAAGAATGTTGCGCGACCCTAGTGTTTACAGAACTGCTTCTGGCGCTCCTGGTCATAAGTACTGGCAGCAACGAGCAGATTATCAAATCGAAGCAGAATTGGATGATACCAATCAAAGGTTAACTGGATCTGAAAAAATTACTTATTTCAACCAATCTCCAGATGCCCTAGACTACCTATGGTTATCACTTGACGAGAATGTGAGACAGCCTGATAATTCTTCTTATAAGTGGGACGAAAGCCAAATCAGAAACAGAATGAGCTACGATCAAATCATGGCCTTGGACGGACACGACAACGATTGGGGTTTTCATATCATGGAAGTAAAAAATGACAAAGGAGCTGACATGACCTATACCATCAATGAAACTATGATGCGTATCGATTTACCGTCTTCATTAAAGGCAGGTGAAAAAATGACCTTCAGCATTAAATGGTGGTACAACACGACACCAAGATCTGAATCTGGCGCCAGAGGTGGACATGAGTATTTTCCCGAAGACGGAAATTACATTTACACCATCACAGGTTGGTACCCAAGAATGGCGGTCTATTCTGATTTCCAAGGATGGAATAATAAGCAGTTTACTGGTAGAGGCGAGTTCGCTTTGACTTTCGGTAATTTTGATGTAAAAATGACCGTACCAAACGATCACGTTGTTGGTTCTACAGGCGAACTTCAAAACGCTTCGAATACGCTTACTTCTACACAAAGAAAAAGATGGGATGAAGCCAAGAAATCAATGGTAGACCCTATAGAGATTGTCACCTTGGATGAAGCTAAGGCAGCAGAGAAAGGTCAGCCAACAGGGAAGAAAACATGGAACTTTAAAGCCGAAAACGTTCGTGATTTTGCATGGACTTCTTCAAGAAAATTCGTTTGGGATGCTATGGCAGTCGACATCGAGGGCAGAGAAGACCATCCCATGGCAATGTCATACTACGCCAAAGAAGCTTACGGTATCTACGCCCGTTATTCTACGAAAGCAGTCGCACATACATTAAAGACCTATTCTAAATACACTATCCCCTACCCGTATCCAGTAGCTATTTCAGTAGAAGCATCGAACGGTATGGAATACCCAATGATTTGTTTCAACTATGGTAGAACACTACCTGATGGTACTTACCCTGAGTCTACCAAATGGGGAGCGATTGGTGTAATTATTCACGAAGTAGGCCATAACTTCTTCCCTATGATTGTGAACTCTGACGAGCGTCAGTGGACATGGATGGATGAAGGTTTGAATACTTTCGTACAGTACTTAACAGAACAAGAGTTCGACCCTAATTATCCTCATAGAAGAGGACCAGCACATAAAATTGCGCCTTACATGGCTTTGCCTAAAGATCAATTGGAGCCAATTATGACCAACTCTGAAAACATCATTGGCTTCGGCAGTAATGCCTACGCGAAAGCGGCCACGGGTTTAAATATTCTTAGAGAAACGATTATGGGGCGTGAGCTATTTGACTTCGCCTTTCAGGAATACGCCAAACGATGGGCCTTCAAACACCCTAC
>JBLIES010000242.1:0-4503 GCA_047633135.1 Roseivirga sp. | reverse complement strand
GATATTCCTTGGCTATTCGTCAAGAAAACGGGTCGCGTAAAGGTCGATGTGAGTTTCGAAAATGAAACCTTTCGCACAGTCTCCTCTCAAATCAGAGAATATGATAGAAACGAAGACTACGAATTGGTTGATTTTTATTCAGCACAATGGACATTGCAAAGACATGGAGACCATCATGTCAAAGTAGGTTACTTAGGGGTCTATCAAGATCAGAAGATGGTAATCAACCTGAATAGCATTATCATTAGTCGTATCAGAAAGCGATTAAATGGCACATTGTATAATTTAAAAGTAAGAGCTGCTAAAAAGAATAACCCAGCGCAATCACTCGCTTGGCCTAGCCTCAACTAATGGTCTAATGATTAAACAAAAGATCACAGCAGCAGTCTTAATCAATTTGCTTTCGAATAAATACGTCATCTCAATATGAATATTTATTTCTCTTGACGTTATTCACAGTATAAAATTCAATCATTTTTTCAATGTCAAAAACCAGAGTCGCAATAGTTTTTGGTGGTCGCTCTACCGAACATGAAATCTCGCTCATTTCTGCCCAAGGAATACTTGAGAATATCAACAGGGAACGTTATGATGTAATCCCTATCAAAATAGACATCAAGGGGCACTGGTTTCTGCAAAAGTCAGAAGATATAAACTCTTCAGATGGGACTGCCATCACGCTGATACATGGTGAGCACAACGCTAGAATACTTGACATTAATTCGGGTAACATCTTGGGAACAGTAGATGTTGTTTTTCCCGTTTTACATGGCGTCTTTGGCGAAGATGGCACCATACAAGGCCTGCTCAAAATGCTCAATGTGGCCTTTGTAGGTTGCGGTGTATTGGCCTCATCCACGTGCATGGACAAAGATGTGACGAAAAGGCTCTTGCGCGATGCTGGAATAGACATTGCGCCATACCTCTGCGCTACATGGACACACATTCCAAGTTTCGAAAAGGTTGAACAAGCATTAGGATTGCCGCTCTTTATAAAACCTGCCAACCTCGGTTCTTCTGTGGGTGTTCATAAAGTGAATTCAAAACCTGAATACTTGTCCGCATTAGAAGATGCACTGAGGTATGACGGAAAGGTTTTGATTGAACAAAACATTGACGGACGCGAAATCGAAGTGGCCGTGATGGGAAATGAAAAACCCCAAGCTTCATTTCCAGGAGAAATTGTTACGGTCGGTAGTTTTTATGACTTCGAATCGAAATACGTGAGCAAGGATGCCTCCTCCATCCATATCCCAGCCAAGCTGACCGAGGACCAAATTGTAGAAATTAGAGTTACTGCAACAAAAGCTTACCTCACCTTGGGTTGCGAGGGCCTTGCAAGGGTTGACTTCTTCTTGAGTAATGACGGACATATTATGATCAACGAGATCAACACAATCCCCGGCTTTACTCCCATCAGCATGTATCCAAAAATGTGGGAAGCCACAGGAGTTGGCTATACCGAATTGATTGAATTGCTTATTGAGTTTGGAATTGAACGATACAAAAGAGAGCAATCCCTAAATGTTGTCGCCAAAGAAGTGAAAAAAGGAGGTCAAAAATAGCCCCCTATTAAGTAAATTGGGCATATTTCAGATTTGTCACTGAATAAAACCATTTAAACACCTATACAATCGAACTAGAGTGGAACGGTAATCAATCCTAAACGCAGTAATGGAAATCATATCTAAATTAGCCAAAGACTTAAGCGATCCGGAAATCGATCAAATTAATGCCCTCACTGAAGCTACTTGGCCACATACCAAAGCAGAAAACACAACAAAAGATATTCAAAGGTCTAATTTCATTGACAGTAACCCTGAAAAGACGTCCATTCTTGGATTGGTTAATGACCGTATCGTAGCTTATGCCGAAGTATTCCCACGAGCAATAACCATTGATGGAGCAGCCCAATTAATCATGGGATTAGCGGCCGTTTGTGTAGATCAGTCGTTGCGTGGCCAAGGGTATGGAAAAGACATGACCCTAGCTGCTTTTGAATTTGTGAATCGCAAAGAGTATGAAGTATCTTTATTTCAAACGGGGGTACCCGAATTCTATAACAAACTAATTTGCAAGGAAATCAAGAACCAAGTAGTCAACAGTCACAATAAGGCAGCACCTACCGAAAATCCCTTTTGGGATAATCATATCATGATCTATCCTAAGGACTTTCAAATAAACAAAGGCCCAATTGACCTATTGGGCTGTGGTTACTAATGAGAAAACCCGAAAATATTTCTCCTAACCATTGACTTTTTAACTTTTAAATTGAAATTGCCACGAATATAGAAGCCTAATTAAGATATGAGTGCACCGAGTGCTAAACCACGGATAGTTAAGAATTTTGATAAATTGGATTTATCAATTCAAGAACAGATTAAGCTCGAATACTCCGAAGGCTTTGAGGACAACCTTATTTACTTCACAAATAAAGAAGGTAAGCGCGTATCTGCCCTTCCTTTTGAAACCGAAGAGAAGTATTACCTCGTCAGAATGACCATTGAGGAAGCTCAACAATTGATCGGGGACGATGATGATTACGATAATGACGGTAATCTTAAAGACGAGATCAAGGAGGAATACGAAGATAAACATCTAGAAGGAGATACTGAAGAAGAGGCATCGGGATTCGATACTAATGATAATAGCAATGAAGAAGACGAGGATGATGACGATAATTAGTCTCTAATTTTACACCTATACTTTGGCCCAAACATTATGCTTTAGGCCATTTTTAAACTTTTTATTTGAATGAAAATTGGGATCATTGGTGGTACAGGAATGTTGGGCCACCATATGGCCATCGCAGCACAGCTACGTCAATACGAAGTCGTGGTCATTCACAGAGCGGGTTCAAAAACAAGCCAGATAGCAGACCTTACCTATGAAAGTCGAATAGGCGATTTGAATGACCGTGGAAGTATGATTCGAGCAATGAAAGGTTTAGACCTGATTGCCAATTGTGCCGCTTACTACCCTACGCTCCCCCAACCCTTACCTCAACAAATTAAGACGGCCCGACTTCAAATGCAGTTTTTCTTAGACGGTGTTGAAGCCTCAGGCTGTCAAAGAGCCTTGTATGTGGGTGGTGCTATTGCCATTCCAAAAAACCCAAATGGACTTGGTATAGAAGACCTCTTTTATGATAAGGCACCGGAAGATGAGAATCCATACTTACAGGTAAAATGGCTTATGGATAAAATGGCCAGAATGGGTGCCGATCAAGGCCTTCCACTTGTAATTGGCATACCAACGATGACATTCGGTGAGTATGACTATGGCCCTACCACAGGCCGACTGATCGTGGATTTGGCCAACGAAGATTTACCCGCTTATATAAAAGGACTCAGAAATGTAGTTTCGGCACGCGATGCAGGCCGTGGCTTACTCTTAGCATTAGAAAAAGGCCGTTTTGGCGAGCGGTATCTCATCTCAGGAGAAAATACAGATATCGGCTCTTTGGTGAAATTAATCAGCGAGACTGCAGGCGTAACACCAATCACCAAAACCCTTCCGCTAGGTATCGCTAAACTGATTTCTAAACTTCAGGAAATTAAGTACACTCTCGTTAAAGGAACTCCGCCCACCTTATCCTCTACTGCCATAGCCGTTTTATCAAGTGGCCAACATATTGATGCCGCCAAATCTAAAGAAGAACTAGGCTACGAACCAGATCTCACTGCCATAGATGCCGTTCGATCGGCTTACACATGGTTCAAGAAAGAAGGGTATATTGAGTAAATTTTACTCTAATGCCCATGTCCGTCCAAAAAAATACAGAACTCATCAATCAATTCTATACTGCCTTTGCGCAGAAGGACGCTGCTACGATGAATGCCTGCTATGCCCCCAATGCTGTGTTTGAAGACCCCGCCTTCGGCCGATTAAATGGCAAGGAAATCACTTCCATGTGGTCTATGCTTATTGAAAGAAGTGGCAAAAGCCTGTCTGTTTCATATAGTATGGGAGAAGTAACCAACGGCACAGCCAAAGCCAAATGGACAGCGATATACCCATTTAGCAGAACTTTAAGGATGGTTCACAATAAAATCAGTGCCGAATTCATTATCGAAGAAGGGAAAATCGTCTATCACAAAGATCATTTCAGTCTATGGAAATGGTCATCTATGGCGCTAGGTTTGCCAGGAATGCTTTTAGGTTGGTCAAGCTTTATGAAAGACAAAATAAGGCAACAGGCACTGGCTTCGCTAAAAAAATACATAAACGCATAACGTACGGGCGTCACTAATGCTTATTCAAAATGATTAAACCGCTCCAAAACTAAAATTAATGAGAAAATCTCTCTTACTCTTACTCCTTATCACAACAGGCCTTAATGGTTTTACACAAGAAGCAGCTCGTTTAGCTCAGCAGCAATTAGATGGCTATAACAACCGAAACATCGATGCCTTTCTAGCGCCCTATAGCGACACCGTTAAAATATACAACCACCCAAAAGAACTCATTATGTCGGGTAAGGCCGAAATGAAACAGCGGTAT
>JBLIES010000241.1:0-4532 GCA_047633135.1 Roseivirga sp. | reverse complement strand
TAGATACAATAAGATCAGTCCGCACTGCATTGCGATCTAATGGTCTAATAGTAATATGCCGATTGAATAGCCTAGCAAACACCTATAACTAAAAGCTACTTCTTTTGTCTTTGATAGTTTAGAGGTATTAAATCGGCTACTTTCAAGTTGCCCCAATAGCCAGAGACTACATAATCAATTGGATTGTAGACAACGCCATTAGACTCAAATTCAATAAACTTTCTACCTTCCAAAATACTAATCTCAGAATATGGGAAATTACCCATATTTGGGTTCCCGGATAGAATAATATTACTAGGCTTGACTAACTGTTTTTTGCTTTTACCACCTTCATAGGTGACGATTAATGAGTTTTTAAAAAATAGCCGCTTTGAGTTGATCGTAAGCCCTCTAGTTAACGTAGAAAAAACATCCGTTACCGCCTCTCCTAAATAGACTTGACCTTCTTTTTTTTCAGCAGCTTGAATCATGTAACCCTCTTCTTGGAGCAAATTATTATATAACGCTGAGAAAAAGTGATCCACGGAGCCATGGTATGCCTTTTCCCTATTTCTTACCCATCTCCTTTTAAGATTATTTCCAACATTCAATTCTTCAAAAACGGGAAATCCGTAATAAAGGATTACATCATACTGATTAAACTCCTTATAGGATTCTAGTACATATTTTATCCTATAGCCTAAAGCTCTATTCTCTATAATCAGGGGCTCTTTGGCATACGCTTCAAAAACATTATTTTCCTGATCGAATATAAAATCAATCTTATCTTCATTCAGTATGTTGCATTGATTGGCAAAGCTGGACACCCCTAAAAATCCCCTTTTGAAATCCGCCAAGTTCTTCCACCAATCTGAGTCTCTTCTTGCAGTTACTGTGGCTCCATCTACAAAACGAATATCTCGCTCTAAATTCACCTCCACTCTAATCGTTTGTGATTGAAATATGGGATAGGATGCTGAAAAAGTTTTAAAGCCGACAAATTTTACAATTAAATCATAGGAGCCTGGCTGGTCAACTTCTAACCTAAACTCACCTTGATCGTTAGTGACAGTTCCAAAAGTTGTATTCGCTAAAAACACAGAGGCAAACGGCAAGACTTCATCTGTTTCAATGTCTGTCACAATACCTTCAAAAATATATTAGTTGCCTTGAGCAAAACTATTTAGAGAAAAAGCACTAATGAAAAATGCTAGTATTTGAGTTCTAATCATCGTTCGATTCAGTTTGAAGCGGACGTAAAATTTATTTTATTTAAAACAAACTACATACATTAATTTTCTTACGCTATCAAGTACTTCTTTAAACTAATCATTTATAACATTACATTACTCTATCACAAACAATACTATGGTTATCAATTCTGGGTTGCCCCCTACTTTACTGAAGGTTTGTAGTTAATGGGTATTAGATCAGCAATCTTCAAATAACTCCAATAACGATTTACGACAAAGTCTATTGGGTTGTAGACATATCCACCAGAGTCAAATTCAATAAACTCTTTGTCTTCAAACATGCTAATTTCTGAAACGGGAGCACTGCCTAGGTTAGGAGCATTGAGCGTTATGCCACCTCCAAAGTTGGGCTTCATCTGCTTTTTACTCTTACCACCAGTATAGGTGATCATCAGCCAGTCTTCAAACGCCAGTCTTTTAGAATTGACAGTTGCGCCTTCGCTTAGAGTAGGAAATAGATCAGTTTCATTTTTATCTAAATACATCTTACCATCGTCTTTTTTAGCCTGTTGAACTCGATAACCTTCTTTTTTCAATTCATTATTGAATAAAGCTGAAAAAAAGTGGTCAGTCGATCCGTAGTATGCCATGTCTCTATTCTTTACCCATTTCTTTTTGGGTCTTTTGTCACCATTCATCTCTTCGAAAACTGGAAATCCATAATAACGCAAAAGCCCTTGCTTATTATACACTTTATATTCTTCTAATATATATTTCAATCGATAACCCAAGGCCTTGTTCTCTATGATCAATGGCTCTTTGGTGAAAGCTTCAAAAACATCATTCTCCTCATCAATGATAAACTCAATCTTATCTTCATTCAAAATTTTAGTTTGGATAGCAAAACCCGTCCTCCCCAAAAAGCCTCTCTTGAACTTCTCTAAATTTCTACGCCAGGCATCATCTCTTTTTGCCGTAACCGTAACACCACCCAAAAAACGCGTCTCTAACTCTAAATTGACATCAATAATGATAGTTTGTGGCTCGAATATTTGATAAGAAACAGCAAATGTTTTGTAGCCAGCAAACTTCACAATAAGGTCGTATGAACCTGGCTGCTTGGCCACTAATTTAAACTCCCCCTGCTCATTACTTACAGTACCGTAGGTTGTATTTGCCAAAAAGACAGATGCGAATGGCAAGGTTTCTCCTGACTCAATGTCTTTGACGGTCCCTGTAAAAACATAGGCATCGTTATTTTGGGCAATTACATTAAAGGAAAAAAGACTAATGAAAAGGGCGAAAATTTGAACTTTGAACATAAAGACTTAAACTTGACAGATGGCTGGGAACTTGATTTTAAACAATGTTAAATACGCATATTCAGAAAGTGAGGTTCTTCAAAAATCTAGCCAATTCAAGTCATATTCAGGAGTCTTAAGTTTTATTTCTGAATGGAAATCTGGGAAACCTTCTTTTCAGTTACATACCTCTGGCTCTACAGGGAAACCAAAAGCCATAATGCTTACTCGGGAGCAAATGATTTTTAGTGCGAACCGAACAATAAAGGCGCTTAACTTAAAACAGGGAGCAAGTGCTTTAATGTGTATGAACCCCAGTTTTGTTGGTGGAAAAATGATGCTAGTCCGTGCCTTAGCGTTCAATTGGGACCTGAAAGTTATCCCCCCTAATGCCGACCCTTCTTCGGAACTTACAATCAACGATGACTTTGATTTTGCTGCAATGGTCCCCATGCAAATAGAAAACATGTTAACTAGCGAAAAAGGATTAAGAATACTCAATCAAATCAAGACCATAATTGTGGGTGGTGCCCCTGTGAGTTTACAATTAAGAGAACAACTACAAAGCTTAAAGTCGAGTGTTTATAATACGTATGGCATGACAGAGACAGTTTCGCACATCGCCCTAATGCCATTGAACGGGGAAAATCAAACTGACCAATTCAGATTACTAGAGGGGGTTACGGCAGCACTCGACCAACGTGCATGTTTAAGCGTTAAGGCAGACGTGACTAATCATGAGTGGGTTCAGACTAACGATGTGGTAACCCTGGACGATAACCAATTCAAATGGCTTGGAAGAGCAGATTTTGTTATTAATTCTGGAGGAATTAAGCTCCATCTAGATCAATTACAAGCAACAATCAGTACCCTTTTGGCTGCAAAGAGTATGCTAGTAAAAATTAACGATCAACTCCTCGGTGAGACTTACACCTTGGTATTGCTCAATAACGTAAACAGTAGCGAAGCAGAAATATTGAGTTTCCTAAAAAGTAAGCTTCCAAAGTACCATGCCCCTAAAAGCATAGTGCTGATGAATGAATTCCCAAGAACCCAATCAGGTAAAGTGGATTATCAAAAGCTTAAAAAAGACCTAGGACTCTGATTATTAGTGGCTGCTTCTCGGTGAGTAGTCTTTCAATTTAATCACCTCTTGTTGTAATTCTAAAACTATATTTTTTAGTTTTTCAAAGTCCATCCCATCCTCCGAATAGTCGGGAAGCTCCATACTAAGGTAGGCTTTTGCCTCCCAGATTTCAATAACATCTTCCGCATTAATATCATAAGGGGAGTAGGCTTTGTTGTCTGAAACCAAAAATAATTTTCCATTTTCCAAAGAATAATCGAATACTCGTTTGTACACCACCCCCTCCTCTTTGGATAAAATAACATAACATCTTCCATTCTTAATGGAAGAAACTCCCTCCAAGTATTTACCAATCACAATGGTCCCTGGCCGAAGCGGCAGCATAGAATCTCCAGTGATCTCAAAAGCCCTTAGCGTACCGTTTTTAGATAAATTAGGAAGTTGAAACTTAGGCAAGTCTTCTAAATACTCTGGATCAGCATATCCATTTAGGTAACCAGCAGACGCCTTTTGGGGAATCAAATCAATAAGCTCATCATTGTTTTGGTCTACAGTAATGGATAATATCTTCGAAGAGGATTTCTTAACAACAGACTTTTTTTGAATTTCATGTATAGAGAGGCTCGTTAGGTCAACCGAAATTAATAAGTCCACTGGCACCTTAAACACCTTTGACATATTTAATAAATTATTTAACCTCGGGTCTGCCCGGCCTTCTTCGTATGCGCCAACTAAAGATCTTTTGATATCAATTTTATCTGCAAAATCACCTTGAGTCCATTTCTCTAATTTCCTTAAGTGCTTTATGTTTTCAGAAACAATACTCATAGCGTCTTTTTTTATACCAAAAATACTAATTATTTTAGACTTTCATGATTTTAATTTAGTAATCTAAAACACGTTTTTTTGGCATATTATTGGCTTGTTCATTGTCGGTCAAAACAATAATTCAATGCAAAAATCACTAATCCT
>JBLIES010000240.1:0-4537 GCA_047633135.1 Roseivirga sp. | reverse complement strand
TACAGTTATTACCCTGAATTTGAAGTAGAAACGATTGCCAAAACTTTCAGAGATAAAAAAATCCCTGCGGATGTGATCTACCTCGACATCCACTATATGGAAAACTATAAGGCCTTTACCTTCGATGGCAAGAGTTTTCCGAATCCTAAAGCGCTGATTGAAAAACTGGAATCAATGGGCTTTAAAGTGGTGGTTATCCTTGATCCTGGCATTAAAACCGAAGCGGGTTATGGTACTTACGATCGAGGGATTGAAGAAGATGTTTTTGTGAAATACCCAGATGGTAGCCGTTTTGAAGCAAGCGTATGGCCAGGCAACAGTCACTTTACCGATTTCACCTCTAAAAAAGGAAGAGATTGGTGGGCAAAAGAAATGAAATTCTATACCGATATGGGTTTAGAAGGTTTCTGGAACGACATGAATGAACCGGCTTGCTGGGGCCAAGATATGCCAGGAATGATTGAATTTGATTACGAAGGCCAACAGGTTTCTCATAAAAAGGGACGCAATGTTTATGGCTATCAAATGGTGCGCGCTACTTACGAGGGCGCTAGAAAACACATTGGTAACAAGCGCCCTTTTACACTCACAAGATCAGGCTATAGCGGTGTTCAGCGCTATTCTGCCGTTTGGACAGGCGACAATGTAGCGGGCGATGATTTTATGCTTCTAGGAGTCCGTTTGGTCAATAGCCTCGGCTTGGCAGGCATACCCGTAGGTGGCTATGACATTGGTGGATTCGTTGATGAAAGCAGCCCTAAGTTATTTGCCCGTTGGCTTTCAATAGCTGCATTTGCTCCTTTCTTTAGAGTGCATTCTATGATTAACAGCCGAGACTCGGAGCCCTGGGCTTATGGAGAAGAGGTAGAAGAAATCTCAAGAAATTATATCAATTTACGATATAAATTGATGCCTTATTTTTATTCACTATTTCATTTAGCACATAAAACGGGGCTTCCGATCAACCGCACATTAGCCATTGATTATACAAATGACCCTGAAGTATACAACGGCAATGCTCAGAATGAATTTACGCTAGGGCAATGGTTACTCGTTTGTCCTACCGTCAGCACTCAGGACTATGCTAAAATATACCTTCCCGAAGGAAATTGGTACAACTTCTTTACCGATGAACTGAATCATGGTAAACAGCATTTAGTGTTGGAAACAGGGATGGAAGACCTGCCTGTTTATGCTAAAGAGGGAAGTATTATTCCTATACAATCTGGGGTGCAGTACACCCGCCAAGCGCATGATGGTATCCTACGACTCCATATTTACAATGGTCAGGTTCAAACCGAGCAAAACCTTTACGAAGATGATGGAGAAACATTCGATTTTCAAAAAGGGGCATTTGCGGAGAGAATTGTATCATTCGATGGTGTTCAGCATGGCTTAAAAATAAGTCAGCAAATCGGTGATTTTAACTCTAAATTCAATCAACTAAAAATCTACTTCCATGGCTTTAGTGAAAATGAATTTAAAGTAGATGGAGTAAATTCAGTTTTAGGTCATGAAGACCTGACCTTAATCGATCCGATTACCGAATTTGATCCGCTGCCGCAAAGGCATAAAAAACACTTGCAGGTGAAAGCCCTTAAGTTTGTAGTAACCGCTTACGGTGCTGATGAAATCAATGTCAATTGGTAATTTTTTCAAAAAGATTTGCGGCCACTAAACCACGTTTCAACTTTCTACAGATCTGATACATGAGTTTCGGGTTTTTAGGTATCCAAATAGGCTTTGCATTGCAGAATGCAAACACTAGCCGAATGTTTGAAACGCTAGGAGCCAACGTGGAAGATTTGGCTATTTTTTGGCTCGCAGCTCCCGTAACGGGGCTTATTGTTCAACCCATTATTGGTTATTATTCAGACAGAACATAAGGTGTTAAATGGGGTAGGCGAAGACCATTTTTCGCTATTGGCGCTATTCTAGGGAGTTTAGCGCTCTTTGCTACGCCAAACTCTCCATCGCTATGGATTGCCGTTGGCCTATTTTGGATTATGGATGCTTCCATCAACGTCACCATGGAGCCATTTAGGGCCTTTTTTGGTGATTTATTGCCTGATGAACAAACAACTTCAGGTTTTGCCATGCAGAGTTTCTTTATCGGAATTGGAGCTTTAATTGCCTCCTTCATGCCATGGATTTTCACCAATTGGTTAGGCATTGCCAATACTGCCCCCGATGGCCAAATCCCTCCCTCAGTAAAATACGCATTCTACCTTGGTGGTGCCATGTATTTTATCACGGTACTTTGGACGGTCTTTACCACAACAGAATACCCTCCAGAAGAGGGAGTGAATCACGATGAGCCAGCCATGGCAAAAAACGAAGAAGGATTCTTCTCTAAAAAGTTCTCTAAAATCGGAATGGGAATTAGCCTAATTGGAATTGGATTTTCAACTTTTGTAGCCATTTCATAGATCGACAAGCAATTGCATGTGCTCGGTATTGGATTGGTGTTTTTTGGCGTGATTCATCTTATTGGTTATCAATTGGTGAAAAGTGGGCGTACCAAAACGGCCCTAGTTCATATCGTAAAGGATTTTAACACGATGCCGAAAACCATGGTCCAATTGGCGGTGGTTCAATTCTTCTCCTGGTTCGCTCTTTTTTCAATGTGGATTTACACCACCACAGCGGTTACTTCTCATATTTATGGCAGCTCTGATACTAGCTCAAAACTGTACAA
Organism: Roseivirga sp.; assembly: GCA_047633135.1. Classification (GTDB taxonomy): domain Bacteria; phylum Bacteroidota; class Bacteroidia; order Cytophagales; family Cyclobacteriaceae; genus Roseivirga. The sequence continues at coordinate 1,839 of JBLIES010000240.1, read as the reverse complement.
TGAAGGAGCAGATATGGTCGGAAATCTTTTTGGAGGCTACAATGGAATAGCCGCGATTGCAGCGATTGGTATTTCTTTTCTAGCGAAAAAAACAAGCAAGAAACTGTGACCCACCTCATTTGTCTTTTCTGCGGGGGTATTGGATTAATATCAATCTATTTTATTTCAGATCCACAATACCTTTGGCTTTCTATGATCGGGATTGGTATTGCTTGGGCAAGTATTTTATCCATGCCTTATGCTTTACCCTCAGGGGCTATCCCTTCGGGAAAAATGGGATACTACATAGGCGTTTTCAACTTCTTTATTGTTATACCTCAAATTGTTGCCGCAGCATTGCTTGGCTTTATTCTCAAAACATTTTTTGATGGAGAAACCATTATGATTTTAGTGACTGGTGGGGTTTCAATGATTATTTCAGGCCTACTCTGTTTAAGAGTTCAGGATAAGCAGTAAAGATTCAATCCACCCTAAGAATAGAAGCAGCTTTAGGGCTGCTCTTATTCTATCTTCTTATTAATACTTTTTTGAAAACTTTTGTCCCTTCAACATCTACCTCAATAAAATAAAGCCCTTCAATTAAGTAACCTAATTCTAACCTTTGTTGAGTCTCGATATTATCCTGATAACGTATTATTAAGCGTCCACTTAAGTCTCTCAACTCAATACTTCTTACTTTATGCACTATGGATATATCCAAGTCAATCGTAAGGTCATTATTGGTAGGCACGGGAAAAACATTTACTAAATTCTGGAAGCGCTCTATTTCTTTTTCTATTCCAGTCACTATTTCTCCGACACCGTTCACTTCAATTTGAATTGTGGCAAGATTACTCTGAATTTCTAATTGACCTGAATACACCACCGCCTCTTCAGGAGTAAACGTAATCATGATTTCCTGAACGGAATTAGACTCTATTGTTCCAGAAGACCAGTTAATATCAAAACCAGAAGGTAGTGTAATTGATGTTATCTCTAAAACCGCATCACCCACATTTTCAATACTAATCGACTTTTGATTCGACTCTCCGATTTTAACAACACCAAATTCAACTGACTCAGGTAAAGCACCAAACTCTGCTTCTGGTTCATCAACTATTGTTAATTGAATATTCTGTTCGATAAATAATCCTTCATCATCCGTGGATCTTATCCTTATCTCAAGGTCCTGATGCTCTTCAAAGTCAAAAACAATATTCGCAATTAGTAAGTCATCTTGGACCAAGAACATTTCATTATTAGAGTTACCATCTCCATTCACCAACTCGTATGTATGAGTATCATTATTGTCTGGGTCTGTGGTCAATAATTTACTGAAAGTACTTCCATTCACATTATTTTCGATAATAGAGTATGACTCTAGTTCAAAAGAAACAGGAGCTTCATTGACGTTAACTACAGTTATCGTCACCAATTGTGAGGCCACGTTCAAACCATCATTGGCAATCACTTCTATTTCATATGCATTGTCTGAATTGGCATCAGAGGGTAGTTCAAAGTCTGGTGATGTTTTGAAGCTTACCACTCCTACATCTAAGTCAAAGAGTGACTCATCGTTATCAGTACCTAAGCTGTAAGTTATGGTATTGGTGTCGGTGGCCGTAATTGTGTATGCAATATTTGTGCTGTTCTCGGCAACGGTTGCCGTGGTTTCAGAAGTAAATACTGGAGCATCCTCATCTACGTCAGTTACCGATATCGTCACCAATTGAGAGGCCACGTTCAAACCATCATTGGCAATCACTTCTATTTCATATGCATTGTCTGAATTGGCATCAGAGGGTAGTTCAAAGTCTGGTGATGTTTTGAAGCTTACCACTCCCCCATCTAAGTCAAAGA
>JBLIES010000239.1:0-4546 GCA_047633135.1 Roseivirga sp. | reverse complement strand
TGCTAAATCGGCTGTAAATGTTTTTATCATTCTCGCCAGCAAAAGCAGCTCGCATTTCTTCCGCATCGTCAAAAATAAAACTTGAAGTGAGGTACAAAGGCGTAGAATGCTCTTGCGCATGTGTGCTCTCCATTTGAGTGCGGATAGCATCGGTTTCGAACTGGTGATTTTTCATGGACTGGAATTAGAATTCAAATATACATTTCCTTAAAGACGGATAAAAAAATGGAAGTAAGTTTTCGAGATGGGTGATTATAGTCTTGATCACCAGTCATTTTCTGAACATGACGCTTGGAAAGCAACTGTAACTGGACATGTTTTGTTTTGTACATATTGCTTATCATCATAGGTTTTTTATTTCAAAAAAGGGAGGTGGCGAAGTCTACTATTTGAATGATGATTTGAGAAGAATACTCGCTGGCTAATGAGGTGGTGAATAGAATAACCACCTAGACGTAGGCTAAATGACTAATAAAGCCGATGGATTTACGAACTTAGCAATGAATCAAACCCAATTGAGATGAAGAAAGTTTTTGCGATCGCCTTTGTTGCGATTTTATCCGCGTGTGAAGGTGAGAAGGCCAATACTGTGATTAATGAAATGGATGATCAAAATGCTTCCATTAACCACCCTGAAAGCATTACTCAGGTTTTTGATGCGCATGGAGGCTACGGCAATTGGTCAAAATTAAAGATGTTGACCTATGAGAATGGAGGAAGTAACACACTCGTAGAGCTTCAAAACCGATACACCCTCATTGAATCTGAAAACCAAACTGTTGGTTTTGATGGAGAAAATGTGTGGGTGAATCCACCAAGTGAGAATGCAGAAGGGCAAAGAATGCGCTACAACTTAATGTTCTACTTCTATGCATTTCCTTTTGTGGTAGGCGATCCTGGGGTTAATTATGAAGCCATGGCGGCCATTGAATTAGGTGGGCAATCTTACAATGCTACCAAAATCTCTTATAATTCAGGTATTGGTGACGCACCTAACGACAGCTACATCATTCTTTCAAACCCAGAGAGTAACAAAATGGAATGGCTTATGTATACGGCTACTTTCGGTGGTGAGACAAGTAATAGATATAGTTTGATAAAGTATGAAGGTTGGAAAGAAATGGGGGGTGTGATACTACCTTCTTCATTACAGTGGTATCAGTATGCCAATGGTGTGCTTGGCGAGCCGAGAGGGGATGCTAGATTATTCGAAAACATCGAAGTATCGGAAGCGTATCCATCAATGGAAAATTTTGTAGCACCTGAGGGTGCTCAAGTGCTGTCAAATCCTGCTGAGTCAGCAAGCTAAATTGACCTTCTATCAATTTTTTTTTTAAAAAGTCGCAAATGGGTTACATCATATGCGACTTTTTTATTTCCTTTGTTAATATCTGGGGAAATGATATCCTATCATATCCAATGTAGTCCTACGCAATTTCTAGTAATCAACGAAAGAGGTTTTATCGTTCTGAGGATATTTTTCTCATTTCGGAAAAATAATTATCACAAAAGCTCGATTTAGGCCCTTTTGAGATTTTGGAATACAACTTGCTACCAACGAACTCGTTTAACGACAGCATAACATGAAAAACAATATGACAAACATGAAAAGTACCTTCAAAATAGCCACTTTAAGTTGCGCATTGATTTTTGCGCTCTCCTCGTGTAAGAGTCAAAAAGCAGTGATTGATGCAAATCAAACTCCAGAGGCAATGGAGGAACCAATGCCGGAACCAATGCCAGAGCCAGAAGTAAAAACAGAACCTGAGACAAAATCAGCGACACCAGAAATGGACTACAGGTTAAATAACTACTTTGGTCAGATAGGCAATGCGAGCTCGACTTCTACGGCCAACAACAATATTAGAGAAGCATTAGGGATGTTTAGTACTGGTGAAGCGCCAGTTTTAGTGATTTTCTACACAGCCAATGGGCTCGAAGATTTTGATGAGCCAACTACAATCACCAAATATTTGAATTACCTAAAAGACGTAAAAACCAATCCACATAAAGTGAAAGAAATGGTTTTAGACGATCAAGGTAGAATTAGAGAATTGGTGTTGATTAAGAAGTAAGCTTAACTAAAAACAAGAAACGATGAATAAGAATATAATTTCAAAAATATCAGTTACGCTGCTCTTAGCCGTCTTGGCAATTAGCGTAAATGCACAAACAGCTGTTGACCCTAATCGTGAAAAAGCGATTGATTCATTGGCTTTAGAAAAGGTGAAGGACCTTGGTAAATACATTGCTATTATTGGTAATAAAGACACTCCTTTTTCTGAGGCTAACCGAGTAATGGATAGGGCTGAAGAGCTTTTCGCTCCAGGGAGTGAAATGGGCGTTTCTTCTTTGGCTTCAGAAGAAATCAAGTATTACAAAGTACGTGAGTACTTCCAACGCTTGATGGCCCTGAACTACGATAAGGTAAATATTGAGTGGTACGACATTCAATACATATCAGACTTGGAAAGACAACCTGATGGTCGTTATGTCGGTGTGGTAACTGTTTATCAAAAGTTTCAAGGAACTACAGGTGATCAAATGAGCTATAAAGACACAACAAAGAAGGACATTACGATTTACGTAGAGAAGAAGAAAACTCAGATTGCAGGCAGAACAATTGAATTCTGGGATGTGATTTTGGGTGATATTCGTGTATCCGAAACCTCAGTATGAAGCGAATCATTCTTTTAACCCTTTCAATTAGTTTTGCTTTTCCCACCTTTTCTTTCGCTCAAGTATTGAGTGAGGATTATCAAATCGAACAACAACTTTTAGCCAGTACAAAACAGCTTAATCAGTTTTTTAGACGATTTAATGGTGAAGAAGATACGAAGGGTGAAAAGTTTGAGCCAGACGACAGGCAATACCGCAACGAAAGGTTACGGAAAAAGTACATCAGCATCCTCTTCGATGAGGAGGATGCTGATCTTACAGATCTAATCAAGCGTGACTTTATTGAAGAGGTAACCAAGGATGATGGGTCAGTTTTCCTGAATCTTCAATCACCTGATTGGTTTGCAGTAGTCAATACTACATTTATGTATCAGGGCAAAGAGCAACCGCTTACCTTGTACATGCAAATACAGCAAGAAGGGCTTGGTTATGAATGGGTGATAGCGGACATCTCTTTCGAGCCTTACAAAACCATTTTCAAAAAGCAGCGTGGTGAAACAAAGGAGTTTCTTCATCCAATGAGTCATGAACTAGACTTCATGAACCTGAGAAAAGCCTTGCTCAAAGGGGGTAGTCCCGAATCCTATACACTAGGCGACTATAAGCCTGATTTAATGACGCTGTTTTTATACGAAATCAAAAGAGGTTCATTAGAGTTTAGAACGGTGAATCGAATGAATTTCCATTTCTTTGGTATCGAAGGATGGTACTTTTCACTCGCCAATTTTAATCGAGCTACAGATAATTCAGGCTGGTTAATTTCTGATTTACTCCAAATCAACGCTTCTCAAAAGGAAGATATTTTGAAATTTTTATATGACAAGTAATAGACTGCTTCTATTCCTCATTTCTTGCTTTTTGACTGTGAATGGTTTGGCACAAACTGCGGTTCTTCCCGATTCTGTAATGGCAAAAAAGAAGGAGGCTGTTAAGGATATTGTGAGTGCACTGGAGTATTATTTCAATGTATTGGGTGCCGAGCGAACTTCTGTTAGCGAGAAAGAAGTAATTATCAATAATAGCTATGCCAAGCTATTTGCCGGGCCTAAAGTACAAATCGAAGATGATTTAGAGGCTAGCAGATCAACACCTATTTATAAGGATGTTCAGGCCTACTTGAAAGACATTGATTTCTTTTTTGAAAATGTGGTCTTCGATTTCGAAATATCGACTATCGAAGCGCTTCAAAAAGAAGAGGGTAGTCCTTATTACAAAGTAGAATTAGTAAGAAACCTTCAGGGAACGAGTTTAGCAGGAGAACCGATAAATACCACTCAAAAACGTTTCATTGAGCTTAACCTAGGGGACAAGAATGGTGAGCTGAAAATCGCCAGTATCTATACAAATAAGCTGAGTAGGGAAAAGCAATTGACCGAATGGTACAATACGCTGACTGTGGCATGGCGAGTGATTTTAATGAAGCATGTAAATATCGATAAAGACAGCCTGAGCATTGGAGAAATAACAAGACTAGCCATGGTAGATTCTTTAGACCTTTCTAATAACGAACTAATTCTAAATCTTGAGCCTATCTATCAACTCACTAACTTAAAGTATCTAAAAATCAGCAACACATGGATTAGTGACTTAAAACCACTCAGGTCTATCAACACACTACAATCGCTTGATGTCTCGAACACCTCAGTTTTTGATCTGCAATACTTAAAATACCATAGCCAAATTCAATCGCTCAACCTGTCTAATTGCCATGTAGAAGATTTTACGATCTTAAAATCGTTCCAGAAATTGAAGAAACTGAACTTGGCTAGAGTAAAGCAAATCAACCTAACGTTTATCAATGACTTAACTGCTTTAGAAGAACTTAACCTTTCTGAATCTAACGGAACAGCGGCAGTTGATTTCACCA
>JBLIES010000238.1:0-4567 GCA_047633135.1 Roseivirga sp. | reverse complement strand
TGTAATTGAATACAATGTACGAATGGGCGACCCTGAGACGCAGGTAGTATTACCTCGGATTAAATCAGATCTTGTTCCTTTATTCAAAGCATTAAAAAATAAAGAGTTAGATAAGTATTCTATGGAAATTTCGTCCGACATAGCGGCAACAGTAGTGCTAGTCGCTGGTGGTTATCCTGAAAGCTATCAAAAAGGAAATGAAATTACTGGCCTAAAGAATTCACCAGATTATACTATCTTTCATGCCGGCACTAAAATACAGGGCCAAAAAACAATAACAGCAGGTGGCCGGGTTTTAGCCATTACAGGCACCGCAACTAACCTGCAACAAGCATTAGACAATGCTTATAAAGGTGCCAACAATGTTTGTTGGGACAATATTTATTACAGAAAAGATATTGGCAGAGACTTACTAGCGCTCTCCCAATAGCTTTCAGATTCGGATTGCTTCTTTCTAAAGAGGCATGATTAAATATATAGAAAATATGGGATGCTCATCGTGCGGAACAAAGAATAAAGACGAAGTAACTTCAGGTTGCCAAAATAATGGCGGATGTAGTACTGGCGGTTGTAATAAAATGAATGCCTTCGATTGGCTTTCGAATATGGATTTCCCCAACTACGACCACTTCGATGTTGTAGAAATCAAATTCAAAGGGGGTAGGAAAGAGTTTTTCAGGAATGCACATAATTTGACACTCACCACAGGAGATGCCGTAGTAGTGGACGTACCTAATGGCCATCATATTGGCTACGTTTCATTGCAAGGCGAATTGGTACGATTGCAAATGCAGAAGAAAAAGGTGAGGAACGATGACGAAATCAAAGCCATATACCGTATCGCCTCAGACAAAGATTTAGAAAAATGGCACGAGGTACAAAATAGGGAAATGACTACAATGTATCGTGCCAGAGAGGTTATTCAAGAGTATCAACTCAAAATGAAGCTCTCCGATGTAGAGTACCAGGCTGATAATACAAAAGCTACATTCTTTTACTCTGCTGAGGAGCGAGTAGATTTCAGAGAGCTGATCAAGAAACTTGCAGGTGAATTTAAGATTAGGGTAGAAATGCGTCAGATATCACTGCGCCAGGAAGCTGGTCGCTTAGGCGGCATTGGCTCCTGCGGAAGAGAACTATGCTGTAGCACTTGGCTTTCAGACTTCAAGAGTGTTTCAACCAATGCCGCTAGATACCAGAACTTATCACTCAACCCGAGTAAATTATCTGGTCAATGTGGCCGTCTAAAGTGTTGTTTGAATTATGAATTAGACACTTATATGGATGCTTTAAAAACCATTCCAGATGCTAGTAAGCCTCTTCAAACATCAATAGGATCAGCAAAATTGCAAAAAACAGATATTTTCAGACAAATTATGTGGTTCAGCTATGCGGACGACAACATATGGCATCCAATAAAAGCAGAGAGAGCTACGGAAATAATCGCCATGAATGAGAGAGGCGAAAAGCCTGAAACGCTCTTGGAAGATGTACTAGAAATAGAAGACACTGTAAACATCAACAGTGACTTGATAAAACTCGACAAGAAATTCTCGCAGCAAAAGAAAAAGTCTAGTAAATTCAAGAAACGTAACAAGGCAGGCGAACAAACTGAAGCTAAAACAGAACAGCCAAAATCATCGAAACCAAGGAACGAAGTGAAGGCAAAAAAAGATGTAAACGCAGAAAGTGGGAAGCCAAAGCGTAAAAACAGATTTAATAAAAACAGAAAAAACAATACAAATAACGATGCTAAAACTGACTAAGACCTTTCTTCTTTGCACCTTAGCTGCCATTATTTGCGCTTGTACTGAAGACAGAGTTTTTGAACAAAATTACGACCTTCCAAATAATGTGTGGCCAATTGCAGAAAAGGTGAATTTCGAATTTGATATAGAAAATGCGAAGCCGTACTATCAGATTTTTCTCAATATTAGGCATAATGCAGACTACCCTTACAGAAATATCTATATCAATTATCAGTTAAGGGACACCACTGAATTTATCATGGAGAACGCATTAGCTAACGTCAGCCTTTTCAGTAACATAGAAGGTAAACCCTACGGAAAAGCTACTAGCAACGTATTTAGCTATCAAGAGTTATTGCTTGACTCCATGCGATTTCCGCATCAGGGAGACTATATTTTTTCGATGTATCAATACATGAGAGTAGATTCCCTGGATGGAGTATACTCCGTTGGTATTAAAATAGTTGAACAACCTATTGCCGTTGAATAAACTGCGTGATTCTTTCTTGCATTTCTTCTGGGTCATTCCAAAAATTCCGACTGTTAACCCTTAAGTAGGGCCAATTCTTGTCCCTCAGCATCTGAGGTGTATAGGCATAAACATCTTTCACGGAAGGGTTACTATAATACAAGTCGTCATCAGTCAGTAGCAGTCCTAGATAATCCTTCCCTTTCTTCAAACTAATATCAGCAAAAGGCAATTCCTCCACGGCAGCAATTTCCGTTTTAGATAAAATAGCTTCCGGCAGTCTTTTCTTCAAAAACCAAGAATTTCGGAAATGTTCTTTAATCGTCACCTCTGGTTTAAAGTCACCACGTGAGACACTTAGCGCGTATTTCAGATAGGCTTTCAGCAGTTTAGGACCTTCATTCTTAGAATCATCTACTTTAAGTTCGTCTGGGTAAATACTACTGACTAAGATAATTTTCTCCCGCGCCCTAGTAATAGCGACATTTAGTCTGTTCTCACCTTTGTGCGCATTGATACTTCCAAATTGCATAACCATTTTGCCGTTTTTATCAGGAGCATAGGCCGTGCTGAAAATAATGATGTCTTTTTCATCACCCTGCACATTTTCTATATTCTTTACGATGAAACTTTCAGGAAGCTGTAGTTGACCCAAGGAGATTTGCTCTTCCAGTAAGTCCCAAATCAGGCTTTGCTGGGGTGCATTAAAAGTCACTACGCCAATTTCTTTGTTAAAATCACTCTTTAGATATTGCTTCACTAAGTCGACAACGTTTTTTGCCTCAACCACATTAGACTGCTTTTCCCATACTCCCGGCACTTTGATATATTCAATACCAGGTTCTGCAGTATTGATATGATTAAAATCTGGTAACATCCGTAATTTGTTACCGTAGAAATATTGATTAGAGAAACTGATGAGATCAAGAGACTTGCTCCTGTAATGGCCACTAAGCTGCACATCCATGAGGTACTTGCTAGCCAGATCTAAAAGTGAATCAATTTCCATATCAGGATTCTCCACTTCCTCCTCTTCCCAACGCACCTTGTACAGGTCATTAGGGCTTAATTGCTGGCTGTCACCAGTAACTACCACTTGTCTTCCTCTGTACATAGCGGGAATTCCTTTCTCCACAAAACACTGCGAAGCCTCATCAAAAACCACCAAATCAAACAATTCCTCCATAGGAAAAATTGCTGATACAGACTCTGGACTAGCTAGCCAACATGGCATCAAGTCAAACACTTCATCCTCAAAAGATTGAATCACCTTTCTGATCGGCCATATTTGCCTTTTCTTGATAAGTTGATGGCTCAAGTCGCGATAAGTAACCCTATTATTTAATCGGTTATAATCTAGGTTGGAGAAGGTTTTCTCACGCACTTTTAAGGTCAAAATTTCCCTGCTCAAAGCAGCTTTCTCCTCTACCACTCTTTGTAACTCATCGGTAGTCTGTTGAAACTGGCGCGTAGAAACTTCTCGCAGCACAGGGTATTTAGTTTCCAAATGGTCCAACCATGCCAAATAGATACTGTTAGTAAAAACGGACCTAACATTTGCCTTATTAACTTGAACATCAGACTCTTCCAAAATCTTAATAGCCAGCTGTTCATCTTCATTGAAGCTCTCGTAAAGTTTATCGTAAGCAATTAGTTCATCAAATGATTGTTGAAAAGTACGCAAATAATTATCCGATAGTCCTTGCTGTTCCAGCATATCAATCTGCTGCCTTGTTAAATAGGCTCTCCACGATTTCTTTTCTTCCATCAACTGATTAGCTAGCGCTATGATTTCAGAAATCTTATGTAATAAAGACTGTAAGCTTTGCTCCTTGAAAAGAGAAAATTCCTTAAAATTAGTAAATGAATTTATAATTTCTTTTGCCTTTATGGCGCTCAGCTGATGCCCAAACCATTCGTTAATTGCAATTTGATTTAACGAGAGAGGTACGTTGATGAGCCATTCTTGACTTCTAATCTTAGTAATGTTGTGTTCAAAATTAAGGCGATTATCCAATAGCCTTTCTAACTTCTTGATACCCTCTTTATCAGGTGCTACTCCATTCGCCACAGCAACCTTCTTTAAGAAATACTTTTCCTTAGCAAACAGCACCCATTTTATCCACTGGCTAGGTCTTTTATTAGCCTGCTTTCTTTGGTTTAAAATCTTTTGTAATTCACCCAGCTGATTGACTTCCAAGGTACCTTCAATACCACCATCCAAATAACAGTTATTGATTAATCTTTGAATATTTGTAAGCCACAGAGCATTGGTATTTTCATCTTTATGGCTAGACATATGCGATAAGTATCCGAAGGATTGACCATTTAACAGTTCAGATAATCCTTG
>JBLIES010000237.1:0-4581 GCA_047633135.1 Roseivirga sp. | reverse complement strand
AATATCAGCTAAGGCCTCAGAATTGCCTACCATCTCATATTTCTTTGATAGTTTTTTCTTGAGGGTTTTGGTTTCTGTGACTAGAGAAGATTTTTCCAGTGCATTTTTTACCGTCAGCAAAAGCCTATTGAGGTCTGGTGGTTTAGGAACAAAATCGAAAGCTCCCATTTTAGTAGCATCTACGGCAGTTTCGATTGTACCATGAGCAGAAATCATTATGAATTGCGTGTCGATGCCCGCCATTTGAACTCGCTCCAGCAATTCGATGCCATCCATTTTAGGCATTCTTACATCGCAGAGGGCAATGTCATAATGGTCTGCGATAAGCTTTTCTAACCCTTCTTGGCCGTCTTTGGCTTCTTCTATTGAGTAGCCTTCATATTCAAGAATTTCTCGTAAAGTGCTGCGGATACTTTTTTCGTCATCGATGATTAGAATCTTAGCCATTTTGTAGGGTTAGTTGATTTGAAATTTAATGCTTGGACATTCTTCGTGCTAACAATAAAAGAAAATAATATTTCTGTTCAGTACTCAAATGGAAATGCGCAGCGGATTCTTTCCAAACGTTCAAAACAAAAAAAAAGATACAAGCCGATAAGCCGGGTTCTGTTCCTTAACTAGGTCAAGGCCCTTATCATTTATCTAGCCCCGACATTACTATCGGGGTCAATCTGTCTACCCTCCTGCATCGGGCGGGAACCCTCAAAAGCAGGTATATGTGACATTTCACCGCATAGAGTTTACCTGGTTTCACTACAGCATTACCTGTACATACTTTCTGTTGCACTTGTCCTCCCTCAATCCCGAAGAATCGGAACAGAGGTGACGGCCGTTAGCCGCTATGCTTCCCTTTGGTGCCCGGACTTTCCTCTCCGATTTTGATTACTCTAGTCGCAGCGATAAGGTGGCTTGTATCTGTGGTAAAGGTAGGTAAACAATCACATTTTGTAGGCGCTGACTTAAAATCAAAGTCTTAAATTATTTGCATTTATATAAATTTCTCTTTATTGTTGTAGTGTACTAGTAAAGTAATACACTAAAAATATGATTTCAATTAAGAACCTGTCATTTCAATACACCAAGAAGAAAGAACTTTTCAGCGGGCTTAATCTTCAACTTTCTGGCGGTAGCATTGTAGGCTTATTGGGAAAAAACGGAGCTGGAAAAACCAGTTTAATTAAGTTGATTTCAGGATTACTTTATCCCACAGCAGGTGAATGCTCAGTATTGGACTATACGCCAAGCCAACGTTCACCTCACTTTTTGAGCGACATTTACTTTCTGCCAGAGCAAGTTGAGAGTGCCGACTTTCGAATCGAAAAGTATGTGAAACTCTATTCTCCGTTTTATCCGAGCTTCAGTCACGAACTGTTCAAGTCACACCTTCAAGCCTTTGGTCTAGCTGATACGGAAAAAATCAAGGAGCTTTCTCAAGGTCAGCGGAAGGCGTTTTACTTATCATTCGGTTTGGCAACAGGTTGCACGCTACTATTGCTTGACGAACCTACTAACGGATTAGATATACCTTCTAAAAGTGTATTCAGAAAACTTATAGCGGCTAGCTTGACGAATGATCGGCTGATCATTATCTCTACCCATCAGGTGAGAGACCTAGGCAACTTGATTGATAGGGTAGTAGTGCTGAATGATGGAGATATCGTTTTTAATCAATCTGCTGAAAGTATATCCACCACTTACGACTTCGTTTCTACTTCGCTTGTTCAGGATTCTACCCAATGGTTATACCAAGAGCGGGGTTTAGGGAATGGGAAAGCCATTGTGAAGTCGAAAGGAGAAACTCAATCAAAAATTGATTTAGAGCTGCTGTTCTCTGGTATTATTTCGCATCCTGAAAAGTTTAAAATAACAACTCATGAATAATTCTGTAATAGATTTTAGTCGGCTATTCAGCTTAATTAAGCTCAATCTTCACTTCAACTTGAAGCGTGTTCTCTTTACCGCAGGCATTGGCTTGGGTATTGCCACTGTCTATCTTTTTATGTTTTGGGCGACAAGAATTTTAGATGAGGAGTTGTATTTCAATCAGCACGAGTACCTTTTTGTATTGTCACTTTATATTTCGGGCTTTATTTTCGCAGGAAGCAGTTTTGCTCAACTACGTTCTGAACAGGGGACGCGTGACTACTTGATGCTTCCTGCCAGTAAAACCGAGAAATTTATAATTGAAGCTTTCATAAGTGCCTTCGTTTACCCACTTTTCTTTTTGCTTAGTTATTGGGTGTTTTCTTTAGTGGCGAATAGCATGTTGAATAATGTTCTTCAGACGTTTTATATGCCATTCAGTCTCAATATAGCGCCCTATGGCTTGGTACTGTTCGTTTACTTCTTCATTCAACCCGTGTTTCTATTTGGGGCGGTAAATTTTCAGAAAATGCCACTTATTAAAACTCTGTTATGGATTTTATTGATAGCCGCTTCAATTGCATTATTGATCTACTGCAGTTGGCTGAACATTGATTACTCAGAAGGGATAGATGAATTAGCAATGAATAAGCCGCTTTATAGTCCATTAGTTTATTATAGGCATTATTTGATAATTCCTGTAGGCTTAGTTTTTTGTTTATTGACATTTTTGAAACTCAAGGAAAAGGAGGCTTAGGATGGAGTTCGAAGATAACAAGCCCATATTCCTTCAAATTGCGGACCTTATGCTTTCTATGATAATTAAAAAGCAATGGAATATAGGGGAGAGAATTCCATCGGTGAGAGATTTAGCGGTTGAACTAGAGGTCAACCCAAATACGGTGATGCGCGCTTATACCCACCTCCAAGAATTGGGGATTATCTATAACAAAAGGGGGGTGGGTTATTTTGTTGAAAGTAATGGTTTTGAGCGGGCTAAGAATGTAAAGAAGGTCGAATTCCTTACCCAGGATCTACCGCAAATTTTTGATAAGATGAACTTGCTTGAGATGTCAATTGAAGAGATAGTTAAAATGTTTAAAAATAGAAAGTCATAAATTATGAAAACTTCTAAACTGATATTTACCATCTTTCTAGGGTCTGTTTTTTCCCTAGTTTTATGTTTTTGTTTTTGGATGCTATCCTCAAATCATAACAGAGGTACCATGGAAGAGCCACACTATGTTCCTTTCGAAGATAACTTTAACCATTTAGTGATAGAGGAGGGTTGGTCCCTTACTGCTTCTATCGGAGAAGGTCTTAATTTAGAAGATCCATTGTTCTGGTCGGGTACTACAAAAGTCAAGTTAGAAGAGCTCAAAGGCCTTATGACCCCAAATGGAATACTTCTAAATCAATATTACGCTGGTTATGATGATGAGAATCTTTTAAAGAAAATCGAAATCAAAAACGACACGCTTTTCTTTAGACAAATAAAACTTGCCGCTCCATTCAAAAGGCACATTCGATTGAATGTAATTACCTTAAATAGTGTGGCTATTTCTGGTGAAAGTTATGTTAGGCTGAATCCTAAAAGGAATTATCTGGGTGATACATCATCTGAGAATCTAGGGGAGTTTACAATAAACATGAACGATAGAGCTCGAACAACAACTAATGGGCTCAACTTTGAAAAATTGAATGTGAGAGCACAAGATTTTTCGAATCTTACTCTTCTTTCATTCGGAAGAGTAAACCATGTTTCTGAAGATATTAAAGAAACTCACATAAATTCAGATGTAGTACTTACCGGAAATGCATTACTAGAAATACTGGATAGAAATTTATTTTTGACCAATTATGAAATTAAAGATGAAGCTATCTTAGTCTACTCTAACAGCTCTGTTGAAACAGCTTACGGTAAAAAGGAGTCTAGATATTCTATTGAACTCAATAAAAGAGCCAATGCATCTTCGAGTTCGAACTAAACTCGAATGCAGGTGCAGGAAGTTTGAATGCGTCTAGAATAAATAGGGCTGTTTTAAGCCATTTCTTGTCTGTTTCGATGTAAGAGAGATCGAAATCTATGCCCAAGTAAAGCTGGCGATAACTGTCATAGCCAGCCGCCTGGTTCTGAAAATCACGTCCGCGCGTCATATCTTGTGCCCCATAGCCAACGGCTACATTAAGCCATTTAGGGAAGTTAGATTCCTTGGCGAATGCACGAATATCAAAACTCAACCAATAGGTTTGGCCATTGTAATCTTTGATGACCTCTTCAAAAATGGAAGAACCTAGTAAGTTAGGGCTCACTTTGGCCAATGCAGTTTGATGAAAAGAGAACTTGGGTTTTATGCGCTGTTCGTTCCAAAGTAAATCTTGGCCCAGATAAAAAGCAGAGCCTGCCGCATTGGCGATCATATCTCCATAAGAAAAGCCGAAGTCAGGAGAAAAACCATCGAGAATTTCAATGGGAATCAACAGTCCTGTACCAATTACGCTCGACCAAAAAGCAGCTTTCTTTTCTTCTACGCCTCCACCTTTTAAAACAGTGTCGCCAAAACGTGAGAATTGATAGGTAGAAAAGAAGTGCCCCAACTTGTCTACTTGATTCCACTCTGGGTTGTCGTTAAAAAAACTAAAAGAAGTAAACCCTTGGTCTTTATACCAAACTTGGCTTAAAGCCAACATAGAGGCTCCGTAAGTTATACTGCTGTA
>JBLIES010000236.1:0-4602 GCA_047633135.1 Roseivirga sp. | reverse complement strand
AGTGCATGATTTATGAGTTTGAGTTGTATGTTTCTGCTCATTTGACCCATTACCTGAACAAATGGTTGGTGTAGGATAAAAAGGAATTGGCTGATTTCTTTTCAAATCAACCAATTCAATCATTCATTATTCGCTTCTCAAGCTTTGCGCAGGGTTGACTCTGGCGGCTTTAAAGGTTTGAATACTGATGGTGAACCATGAAATGGCGAACGCGATAACGCCAGCTACCGCGAAAAACCACCAGCTGAGTTTGATTTGGTAGGCGAAATCATTTAACCATGAGTCTGCCATGAAGTAACTAATGAGAAGGCCAATTGCGATAGAGAGTAGTACGAGCAGAGAAAACTGTCCTGTCAGTAGTTTAGCAATGCCCCAAATGCTTGAGCCAAGGACTTTTCGAATGCTGATTTCCTTCCTCCTGCTTTCTGTAGTGAAAGCGGTAAGCCCGAATAAGCCTAAACAGGAAATGACAATGGCCAGGCCGGCAAAGTATTTAGACAACTCGGCCACGCGTTCCTCTGAAATATAAAGAGCTTGATAGTCTTGGTCTACAAATTGAGCTTTAAAAGGAAAGTCCGGATTGAATTTCTCATAGAGCTGCTCTATTTTCTGCAAGGTGGCCGCTTCTGTTCCCTTCTTTATTTTGGCCATTATAAAGTGGGTTTCGCTAGGCTGGTACAAAAAAAGCGTGGGTTCAATTTGACGGTGCATTGAGCCAATATTGAAGTCTTTTACTACCCCTATAATTTGCCGAGGTCCAGTATAATGCGTTATCGTTTTACCAATTGGGTCTTTAATTCCCATTGCCTTGATGGCTGTTTCATTAAAAATCACACCTTCAGTGTTATTACTGTATTCATTCGAGAAATCTCGTCCTTCTAAAAGCGCAATATCCAATAGGCCGAGCAAGTTTGTACCTGTGTTGAATTCGAAAAATTGAATTTGATCTTCTGGTGTTTTTCCTTCCCAACTTACACCTCCTGTGGCGTTCATGCCACCTACCATAAACCCAGATACTGCAGCTTTATCTACGCCAGGAACGTTCCGTAATTCTTTGAGAAAGGCTTCATATTGGGTGAGGATTTGTCCTTCTCTTTCAAAATAAACGATGTTGTTGCGGTCATAGCCTATGTTTTGGTTTTTCACAAACTCCATTTGTTTCACAATCACCAATACACCTACAATCAAAATGGTTGAAATAGAAAACTGTATCACCACCAAAAACTTCCTCCCAAAGGCTTTTCCTTCTCTTGGAGATTGTTTTCCTTTTAGAATATCAAGTGCTTTTAGTTTAGATAAATAAAGTGCGGGGTAGCTGCCAGCGATAAGACCTACAGCCAAAACAATGGAAAATGAGGCTTTGATTAAGCTCCAGTCAAATGTTAGTGCGAGTTGCTTTTGTGTTATGAAATTGAATTGGGGGAGGAGGAGCCACACGGCCAAAAAGGAAATTAAAAGTGCAATTAAAGTCAAGAGCATCGATTCCATAAGGTATTGTATGGTCAATGACCCGCGCGTGGCACCCAAAGATTTTTTTACCCCAATTTCTTTTGTTCGATGCGATGCTTTTGCGGTGGATAGGTTGATGAAATTGATACAAGCAATGACAAGAATGAAAATGGCAATGATAGAAAATAATTGGACGGATTCAATTCTACCTCCCATTTGCTTCCCGTTTTTGTATTTTCCGTAGAGGTATTGGTCTGCATATAATGTGAGAAATAGAGCTACGTTTTCTTCTTTCGAATTTGATTTGAATAGTTGATCAATTTTAGAAATGGCCGCATCCTTATTGTGGTTGTTGTTGAGCAAAAGAGAGATTCGACCATAATAATTACCCCAGTTTTTAAAAGTAATGAGTTCGTCATGATAGTAATTCCACGGGAGCATAAATTCAAATTGCTCTGAACTATGCTTTGTAGTGTTTTCAAGTATTCCTTTCACAATAAAATCTTTGCTACTATTCCAGAAATGCCACTTAATGGTTTTTCCGATTGCATTTTGATCAGGGAAGAGTTTATCGGAAAGTGACTGTGTAATTAAAATGCTGGAGTTATCGCTTAGCGCTGTTGCTGCATTTCCTTCAATCAAGGGGTAGGTGAATACTTCTAGATAATGAGCGCTGACAAATCTCCCGTCTGTTTTCAATGAACGATCACCCACAGAGAGTGTATATTCATGAATGTCGGTATATGCAGTGGCTAGCGCTACCTCAGGAACACTTGCCTCGATTTCATCCAGTAAGAGACCAGGAACTCCCCTTAGCGTAGAAATACCGCTTGCATCGCTATGGTTTGACATTACTTGATAGAGCTCCTCCTGATTTTCGTGGAACTTGTCCACCGATAGCTCATCATTTACCCAGAGGTAAATTAGCATAACGCAGGTAAGACCCGAAGTGAGACCGATGAGATTGATTAGAAAGGAGCTTTTGTGTCTTCTAAAGTTCCTAATATTGATAATCAGGTTGTGTTTGAACATGTCGTAATAATTGAGTTGTTGATTTCCTTCTATTTTTCTGATCATGCTAGGCCTGAAAAGCCTGAGCACATCTTTTGCAAATAGCTTTCTTGCTATTTTTACACCTTGCTTATCAACCCTTAGGTCGAATCGTTCAAGTAAATCACCTTCAATATCTTCTTTATACTCAGCCCTACAGAACCACCTGAAGAAGCTTAGCCAAAATTTTGAAGGTGCATTGTTATCATGTGACCGCATGATGATCAGTCGTTAAGTGAAATTTCAGGAATGGCATTCCACATGCTCACGCGCTGTTCTTTAGCTTCGCGAAGGGTGGATTTACCTAAACTAGTTACCGTGAAATAGCGTTTTCTTTTGCCGCCACGTATTTTGGTCGCTTCCCCAAATTCAGAGGCGAGATAGCCTTTGTCTTCTAGTCTTCTTAAAACCGTTTGCAGCGCTCCAATGCTCACCGACCTTTTCAGGCGTGATTCTATCTCATCGATTATCGAAACTCCATAAGCCTCTCCATGTAGAATCGCTACGGTGAGCAACACAATTTCTTCAAACTCACCTAGATGATATTTCCCCATTTCTCTGTTATTTGCCTTAAATGTAGTTAATATAAAAAAGGAGACAAGCGAAGACCTAAATTATTTTTACCTTGATTGTAGTTTATATGTTTTGTCAGCATTAATGGCGAAGAGTAATGCAGGAAATCGTAAACCTAAAGCGCATACGGATATCTGCCCTAGGGGTGAGGCTATAGTCTATCGGTTTTATTGGGTAGCCTTAGGCTGGGGTTCTGAATTACAGTTGCTGCTGATGGCCGATAAATCGGAGAACCTAGGAGAGGGGTATCTTTATTGTTGTTTTCTATTTTGGAAATGTAAGATTTGGAGCTGCCTATTTTTTCTGATAATTCTGCTTAGGGGAGCCCTTTTTCTAATTTGGCTTCATGAATTAGAGCACCAATCTTAAAGTTTTCATGGCCATGTTCTAAGTCGGTGCGGCTTTGCGTGCCTACCTCACCAAAATGCTTGTCTTTGAATTGGTCTAGGCTTGTGATATTATTTTCGCACTTGCTCATATCCTGGTAGCAAACAACTGTACGTTGCTTAGTCACCTATCAAATATAGGGAAATGGTGCACTAAAGGATCAAACGTAAGATGTAGAATGTGTTCCTGCGTTGTCTCTAAGGGATGGTTTTTTGACTAAACCACTGAACTCATTAATCGATGTGCAGCATAATGTTGCGGGTGAGCCTAAATCAAATACGAATAGCCACTTTACTTTACTTCATTTTCTAAGGGTAGATTTTTTTCAAAGGCATTGATATTTTCAAGTGTAGTGCAGGTGATTTCGTCCATTGCCTCTTTTGTGAAAAATGCCTGATGTGATGTTATCAATACATTCGGAAAACTATTGAGTCTGAGAATAAGGTCATCTTGAATTATTCGTTCTGACAAGTCTTCAAAAAACAGCTTCTCTTCTTGTTCGTAAACATCAATTCCAAGGTATCCAATTTTCCTGTTCGACAGCCCTTTAATTACGTCAACTGTATTGATGAGAGCGCCCCTGCTCGTGTTAATAATCATAACCCCTTTCTTCATTAATGCAATGGACTGGTCATTTATGATATGCTTTGTATCCGGATTTAGCGGGCAATGTAAAGACAAAATATCTGATTGTTTAAACACGGCATCCAATGGTAAATAAGTCACTCCAGAATCAATCAATTCCTGAGATTGAAAGATATCAAAGGCGATGATTTTACATCCAAATCCTTTGATCACGCGACAAAAAGTTTGGCCAATTTGACCTGTACCAATTACGCCAATCGTTTTGCCATGTATGTTAAATCCGATGAGATTCTTTAATGAAAAGTTTCCTTCTCGAACTCTGTTATAAGCTTTGTGTGTTTTTCTGTTTAAGGTTAAAATCAGGGCGACTGCGTGTTCAGCAACTGCTTCTGGTGAGTAGGCGGGTACCCGAACGACTTTTATATTATTCGCTTTTGCAGCTTCAATATCGATATTATTGAAGCCAGCACATCGCAATGCAATAAGCTTAACCCCATTTTTTGAAAGTATTTCGATCGTACTTAAGTCCACATTATCGTTCACAAAAACACATACAAT
>JBLIES010000235.1:0-4745 GCA_047633135.1 Roseivirga sp. | reverse complement strand
GTAATAAGCCGATTGGCTTGTTTTGATGCAACACTATCTCGTTGAAAAGCTAGGCATTCTCCGGTGTTGTAGAGAAGGAATAATAGGATGAAGGCTCTTTTCATTGCTGAAATTTAAAAAATCAACCTCAATTTTTACCAAGGGCCTCCTTATAAGTTTGAATTGCCCTTTCTCTTGCGAATTTATGCTCGACCATTGGTTTTGGGTATTCAGAAGTTCCATATTCAGGCACCCATTTCTTAACGTATTTTAATTGTGGATCGAATTTTTCTGTTTGCGATTGTGGATTAAACACTCTGAAATAGGGCTGAGCATCAGTGCCTGTCCCTGCAGCCCATTGCCATCCTCCGTTATTTGAAGCGAGATCGAAGTCCAGTAGTTTTTTCGCAAAATACGCTTCTCCCCAGCGCCAATCGATGAGCAAGTGCTTGGTGAGAAAGCTGGCAACCACCATTCGCACACGGTTATGCATAAAGCCAGTACCGTTCAGTTGGCGCATACCCGCATCGACAATTGGATAACCAGTTTTTCCCTCGCACCATTTTTCAAAACCATCTTCGTCTTGTTTCCAAGGAATTTGATCATACTGAGGTTTGAACGCGTTGTCCTTCACATGAGGATTGTTCGCCAAAATCATAGCGTAGAAATCTCTCCAAATCAACTCGTTTAAAAAGGTATCGTTAAGGTTGATTGCTCTCTTGGCTAATTCCCTAATGCTAAGCGTCCCGAATCTTAAATGAATGCCTAGTCTTGACGTGGCATCTAAGTCAGGAAAGTTTCTTTGTTCATCATATTTTTTGACTAATTCCTCATTAAGATGATTTGCAGGGATTTGAATAGTTGATTCAGAAAACCCCATTTGTTTAAGTGTATGAACTTTTTCTTCGGTTTTAATCCAGTTTTCTGACTTTAAAGCATGAGGCAGTATCTCTGGTGTGTTATTTTTGAATTTCTCTTTCCATGTTCTGCTGTAGGGTGTAAAAACCTTGTAGAAACTTCCTGACCCTGAAACTATTTCCTCTTTTTCGAAAATTACCTGGTCTTTGAAAGTATAAAAACCAATGTCTTTTGATTTCAAGTAAGTCTCTATGCTGGTATCTCGCTCTTTGGCATAAGGTTCGTAATCACGGTTGGTATAAACAGCATCGATGTCGTAGGTTCTTGAAAGCTCTTCGTAAGCTTCCATAGGAGAAGAGTAAAAGGTTTTAATACCCGAGCTTTTTGATTTTAATTCTTGGTTTAGGTTTTCAATGACTGACTGAATAAAGCTCACCCGGGCATCATTTTTATCCTCCAATTTGTCTAAAATCTCACGATCGTAGATGAAAATGGGGAGGACTGGTAAGGATTGATTTAAAGCATAATGTAGTGCCGTGTTATCTTCAAACCGTAGGTCTCTTCTGAACCAGAAAATGTTAATTTTTTTCATGAAAGCTGTTAATACTGAAACTTAACTTAGGAGAAGCGCATTAGTTTGATCAGTTTTCTTTTGGAGGGTCTTTCTCTTTTTTCCTCTTGCGTTTTTCTTCAATCCCGGTAAAAAACTCGCTTAAACTATTAAAACTAGAGGACTGAGAAATACTTGCGCCTGTTGTTTGATTCGTACCGTTGTTACCGGTCACCAAGGCATTGGCAAGATTGAAATTAGACCTCGAATATACCTTTACTTTATACCGCCCATCTGATGTCAATAAATACTCAGCGGTCCAGTCTCCAGCAATACTACTCACATCTACTGTATTGGATATGGCATTATTGGTCTGATTGGCCAAGCCTCCTTCGCGTGTCACTCTGAGCCTTCCATTTAAGAAGGTATAGGATAAACGAAGCTGAAAGGTGTTGAATGCATTTTCGTCTAAATCGGCTAGATCGAAGTCGATCTCTAAGTTCTCGTCTAATTGAGCAACTAATTGACTTAACTGGTTAGAAAGTAGCTGACTAACGTTTTGAGTTGCCGTTCTACCACCAATATTCAAACCACCTATTTCGGTGAAATTGTTCAAAACAATCAAGTTCAATACCTGTCTGTTAAGCTCTTGCTCATCACTGTCTATTCTGTTTTTGAAAGCATTAAGTGCTGTTTGAAGCTGAAAATCTTGCGTGACGATTTGCGAAAAGTCGACATCAAAATTAATGTTAGGAGAAAGGAGCGGTCCTTCAAGATTCAGCAATACTTTAGTGGGGTAGCGTCTACTGGCTGCCGAATTTGTGGTGCCATCTACTGAACTGCCGATGCCTGTTTGCGCTAGAATTGGAGCCAAAGAAGTGTTTTGTGCGTAAGAGGCATTGATGTCCATAATACCTGCATAAGGGTCGCCAGACCAAGATATTCTACTGGGTTGTTCAATATCAAATTCTTTCACAATCAAATTATACAAAGAGAAGTTGTACGCTCCTTCGGTAATATTGAGCCCACCTGTCATCCGAAAATCACCTTGCGTGTCTATTTGCAGTCTTAACTGACCATTGCCTCTCCCTCTAATAATGTCACCTGTTTTAGGGTCTATAATAATCTCTACATAAGCATCTGGCGTCACATTGATATTCAAGTCAAGCTTAAGTCCTTGGATTTTTATTTTTGCAACTTCATCCAAGTTTGAGAGCATTTTGGTAGCGGTATCCGTTCGGTCAATAAAGGTGATATAATCTACCACTTCATTATCGCTTCCTTCACTTATCGGAATGTAGAGTTTACTGTTGGGTCTTGTTGTCACATCTGCACTGATATTAAGGTTATTTGCTGCTCCTTTTAAGGCGATGGTACCTGAGGCAAAGGCATCTCCGTAATACAAATCACTATCATTGAAAGTAGTATTGAGTACTTGGAAATCAGTTAAATTACCAAACAAGTCTAGCGTGAAATCCCTAAAAGACTTATGCCTCACCTCGCCACCAAATTGAGCTGGGTTACCTAAAATATCCACCAACTGTAACTCTGGAATTTCGATTAGATTTTTATCCAATCTTAGGCTTCCGTCAAACTTATATTCAGTGTTTAAGTAATTGATTTTAAGACCACCTTGATTGATTATTCCGTTCCCTTTGATCAAAGGATCTCTAGTAGAGCCTGTGATTTTCATGTTGCCACTGACTGTTCCCCCTATTTTGGTGAAATAATCTTCTATGTATGGTTCGCTTATATTAAGGTTGGCTTGATTTAGCGTGAGGTCTAAGTTTAACTGATCTGAATTCCGAGAAGGGAAGAAGTCACCTTTTAGACTTATAATCCTCTTTTCGAGTCGATCCACAATCATATTGATATCGAATTTCTTTTGTCTGTCTTGCCAAATGATTGCCCCCTTGATGTCACCTACCAAGAATTCGTCAATCTTGAATTCATTGATATCAAGTTCACCAAAGAGCAGCGGAGAGTACAATAGCTTTTGCAGCTTGATATTGCCATTTATTTTTCCAGAGTATGATTTTAAAGTAAGAGAATTGAGATTGGCAACTTCTACTTCTTTAAAGGTGACGCCCAGTGATTTAGTACTGTCTCTTTCAACAGAGATTTGTCCATCCAAAGTAATCGATTGCTCATTATTAAAAATATCTAGGTTTTCTACCGTGATTTTGTCCTTGCCAAAAACCACAACATTATTTTCTGTGATATTCCATGTTTGATCTAAAGCTATAATGTTGGATTCTTGGAAGCGCAGTTCTGTACGGTTTTCAAAAAAGTCGATTCCCGCACCAATTTCAGCATAGTTTCCACTTGAAGATTGCTCGATATTTTGCCTTAACTCAATCCTTTTACCGTCCCAAACCGCTTCGAAGGTTAAGTTGTTGGTTTCTGATGTATTCGCATAAACCTGCCTTTTAGAGTTGACATACGCCAGGGCTAAAACTTTTTTCGGATCTCGAAGGCTGTTCGCATTTAGATCAATCTCATTATCATAAAACGATACATTTGCGTACTTCAGGGTATCGGCTTTGATGCTCAACTTAAAATCTTCAACACTACTATTGGTAAACCTACCCTGTATCATTGCATTTTTTCCGATGTAGAGCGATGTATCGAAAAGCTGGATGATAGGACTGATTTCAGGCAATCTAGCAGAGTATTTTATGTCAAAAGGTTCTTGAGTTCGACCGTTGGTTTTTAAGAATTCATCTATCTCGTTAGTTCTACTGGAGAAAATCAGTCGATACTGTTCATTGATATTACCAAGCTCTGTCAGCAGGCTAGAGAATTCAAAATTACCATCGAGGTCAATATCAAAGTAATCGGAATTAAAGCTCACCAGCCTTCTTTGCGACTGCTTTTGAGAGCTGAAGAAGATAGAGTCTATGAGGATGTCTTCATCGAAGTATTTAAAATACGACTCTGTTAAATAGAAGTCACCAATGAGGCTATCGAGCTTGAGTCCTTCGAAATCTAAATTAAAATCGGTTGCTAAAAAAATATCATCCTTGCTAATCTTTAAGGCTTGAAGTTCGGCTCTAGAAAGTCTTCCGTCTATATTGAAGACACGCTTATTGTTACGTATATCTATGGAGCCTTTTGCCTCTAAAATTAGGTTAGGATCATCTACAGTTATTTCACCTGAGAAGAACGACTGTGCAAATTTGCCATCGGTTTTGATATTGACATAATTATAACCCAAAATGCCTACTTTAGACACTGTGGCATCTAGCTGAAAATTCGCTTGCTCGATGGTAAACCCTTCCCCTTTAATACTCCCCTGGAGGTTTACCTTTTGGTAAGTTTTATCTTCGGTAAGTTTTCCAATGTCGAAATTCTTTAA
>JBLIES010000234.1:0-4749 GCA_047633135.1 Roseivirga sp. | reverse complement strand
TAGTCTTACTCACCGCAATGAGTTGAGTGCCGAATGGTTTGATCTTTTCAGTGTATAAATTAATGTTGTTTTCTATACTCATATTTAGGCCTTAATTTCAGAAGTACTTTTTATTATCTTTGAAACTCGTGTGGGGCATTAAAGTTAGAAGAAATTCAAGTCAGACTCACCGATAGTAATCAATAGAATTTTAGCGCATGCCTATACTAGGGACAATACTTAAGAGGGGAATAAAGCTTAGAGAAACGTTAGAACAGGATTACACATCTCCATATGAGCTGCAAAAGAAGGAGTTATCAAAACTCTTAATCGCTGCTAGAAATACCCAGTTTGGAAGAGAGTACGACTTTTTTGATATACTTGAATCCTTCAGAAGCTATGGAACACATGATTTTTTAGATAAATTTAAAGAGAAGGTTCCTGTATCAGATTATGATAAAATCAATGAGCGTTGGTGGCATAAAATCCGAGAAGGCGAAGAGGATGTTTGTTGGCCGGGTAAAACCAAGTTTTTTGCTTTAAGTTCGGGCACTTCGGGGGCGGCTTCCAAATTTATCCCTGTGACAAGAGACATGATTCGCCAAATCCGAAAAACGGGTACTAGGCACATGTACACCCTTTCTAAGTACGATTTACCCGATAAATTTTTTCAATCAGGTATGTTGATGCTTGGCGGAAGTACTGCCCTTAATTTCTCTGGTAATTTTTATTACGGTGATTTAAGTGGAATTACGACAGGTCAATTACCTATTTGGGTGCAAGGCTTTTCTAGGCCGACTTCAAAAATCAAGAAACATAGAGACTGGACTATTAAACTTGATGAGATCATTGAATCTGCTCCACAATGGAATATCGGTATGATTGTAGGCGTGCCGGCATGGATGCAGATTTTATTAGAGAGAATTATTGAGCGCTATGGCTTGAAGAATATCCATGAAATCTGGCCGAATTTAGAAGCCTTTGTACACGGAGGAGTATCTTTTGAACCTTATAAAAAAGGCTTCGAAAAGCTGTTAGGTCACCCAGTGCATTATATCGAGACCTATTTGGCCTCAGAGGGCTTTTTGGCCTTTCAATTAGAGCCCAATAAACATTCGATGAGATTGGTGCTGAACAATGGTATTTTCTATGAGTTTGTACCTTTTAATGATGAAAATTTCGACCAAGATGGAGTGATTGCCGAGAATCCAGAAACCTTGATGGTGGACCAAGTGGAAGAGGGTAAAGATTATGCTTTATTGATTTCTACTTGCGCGGGTGCGTGGCGATATCAAATCGGAGATACCATCAGATTTATTGATAAAAGGAATTCTGAAATCATTATTACGGGTAGAACTAAGCACTTTTTGAGTCTGTGTGGTGAACACCTTTCAGTAGACAATATGAATCGAGCGGTGGAAAGCGCGTCCAACGAATTTAACATAGGGATTAAAGAATTTACGGTGATTGGTGTGCCCGATGGTTCGCTTTTCTCTCACCATTGGTTTATCGGTACTGATGACGAGGTGGATAAAAAGGCTTTAACTAAAAGGATAGACGAACTTTTGAAGGGCTTGAACGATGATTATGCTGTAGAACGGAACCACGCTTTGAAAAATGTAGTGCTGGATGTGCTGCCTACTGAGGTTTTCTACAGTTGGATGAAATCTGAAGGGAAAGAAGGTGGCCAATCTAAATTCCCAAGAGTACTTAAAAAGGAAAAGATGACCAGTTGGTTGAATTTTATCGCTGAACCTTCTAACCAAAAATAATGCATCCTATCGCCAACGGCTTTCTGTTTGGACTTTTACTTTGTGTATTAATAGGGCCAGTATTTTTCGCATTGATACAAAACAGTATTGAAAAAGGCTTTTGGTCTGGTGTCTTTATGGCGGTAGGGGTTGCGCTCAGCGATGTATTCTATATTGTAATCACTTATTTTGGAGTTTCGCAACTCATAGAAAGCGAAAGTTTTGAAATGTGGTTAGGAGGAATTGGAGGGTTGACTATGCTGGGCTTTGGGTTGTTTAATTTGTTCAAACCCGTAGTCAAAGCAGGGGTGAGGCCAGCTCTAGTAAACAATAAGAATAGATTTCGCCAAATTTTGAAGGGTTTCTTCCTCAATGGCATCAATCCTTTTGTGCTTTTCTTTTGGATCAGTATTGTTAGCAAAGTTTCTATAGATTTTCAATATTCAAATAACCAAGCACTCGGTTTTTTTGTTGCTCTTGTCTTAACAGTGTTTATTGCTGACGTCCTCAAATCTCATTTTGCAACGAAATTAAGAGAAATTGTCACCGCTCGTCTCATGAAAATCATGAACAGAGTGGTAGGAGTCGCATTGATACTCTTCGCTTTAAAATTACTCAATTTTGTGATTGAGGGTTTTGGTTACCAATTATTTAGCTCATGAAAAAAACAATACTTCTCACCCTATTTATGGTGTTCGTTACTTTTCAAGTAATGGGGCAAAATAGCGATCTCACTTCTTTCAATACAGAAAGGTTACAAGTCAACAAAATAGGTATGATTGTCTTAGGCAGTTGGGCTGTGGGTAATTTTGCAGTAAATGGTTTTGCCTTAAGAAACCCTGCTTCTGCGGAACAAGCTCACTTTTACAGGATGAATATTTATTGGAATGTGGTCAATCTTGCTTTGGCTTTGCCAGGGCTTCGGTATTCAATAATCACCGATCCATCTACCATTGGCTTGGCCGAAACAATAGGCGAATACCATCAGATGAGCAAAATCCTTTTGATGAATGCAGCCTTAGATGTGGCCTATGTTACAGGAGGTTTCTTGATGAAAGAAATGGCCAAGACCAGGGCGAATAAGCAAGATATTTTGAACGGTTACGGTAAGTCGTTGATCTTGCAAGGTGGGTTCCTTCTGGCTTTTGATGTTGTGCTATTCACAGCCTTGCAAATGAAGAGCCCAGCGTTGAATACCATTCTCGAAACGGTCACTGTAAACGCCAATGGAATTGGGTTGGCTTTTAGATTTTAATTTTTGATTCTAAAAAACTATGAAGGACGTTTCTTTCGACTGAATATCGGTTGCCTCCTCTTTCTTGATAAGCGACCATTTTCATCAATAGAAAAAAGTCTATTGCGCTTAGCATAAAGTTTTGAAAAGCCTAGTTGGGTCAATTGACCACCTCCTGATAATGAATTTATAGCTGATTCTTCTAACGTAATGGAACTGGAGTTTTCATCACTTGACAACACTAAACTATCACGTTTCTCATTTATGTAATGTACTGATATATGCACAGTGTCAAGTATTGGAACAACTTTGAATTCAATCAAACCATTGTCTTCATGCCAGATACCCACAGTCCATCTTGATGCCAAATCGAACTTCCAAGTATATCTAAAAGTGGAGTCTGATTTCAATTCTAGGCTACTACCAAAATAGTCTCTGTACTTGCCTATAATTGCCTGTTGCCCAGATGATTTCTGGTCGCTTATGAGAAGGCTAAAAAGTACAGGGACTGTATATTTGATTAATTTTGTCACTTAGCGAAATCCGCTTTAATTACCGCTTTGATTCCTTCAAGGTAGGGAGTAGGCGTAAAGTCGAACCGCTCTTCGAATTTTGTGCTATCAAACACGTAATCACGATCGTACTGGTACATCATTTCGGGCATCTCTTTCATTACGGGCACAAACAACCCAATGATTTTCACTAAGAATTTAGAAGCGACCTGAAATTTCGGTTGAGCATCCATGGCTTTAGCAATGGCTTCAATCCACTGTTGGCCAGTGTATGGATTAGCAGCAGTGGGCAAGTGCCAAACTTGATGGTAAGCACCCTCTGTATTGCCTAAAATGGCCACAGCCTTTGCCGCATCTGGCGTGTAAGTAAAGGAATGTTTGAAATCTACAGAACCCATCCAATTGGCCTTTTTGCCTAAATGAAAAGGCTTGAAAACCGTTTCGTTGAGCATGCTAGTTTTATCAATACCAGGGCCATAAAAATCAGCAGACCGGGCGATTAATGCAGTCAATCGACCCGCCTCAACTTCCGTCATAATCTGATCCGCAATTTGAGCCCTCACAGCTCCCTTTTTACTGGCAGGGGAGCAAGGGGTTTCTTCTGTCATCCCATCTAAGTAAGCAGGGTCGTACATGTAGATGTTATCGAAGAATACGAGCTTTGCTTTATGGGTTTCACAGGCTTTGATTACATTATTAATGAATTTTGGCCAGTTTTCGGCCCATACCTTTGCGTTGTATTCAAAGCCAACAGTGGCATACACAACCTCTGAACCATCGACAGCTTTCATTACATCATCTAGGTTGAGCAAATTGGCTGACATGACCTGATCCGTTGGATTTACTTTTTTTGGATTTCGACTTACTAACCGAATGTCTTTTGTGTACTGCGGAAGCACTTTGGCAAGTTCTACACCAATGGCTCCTCCAGCTCCGAGGATTGTTTGCATAATAGTCTGGTTTCCACCCCTTAATCAGGGATTACAAATGATAAGTTAAGATAAACCGAATCACTTTCAATCGTATTGGACGATTAAAAGAAAATTCGCTCAGTCTAAAGACTGAATTATCATGAAGAAAATGGAGTCTTAATCCTCTAATATATTGCTCACAAAGGTACTCTTCGAGAACATAAAGAGGAGGAGGAATACCAAACCCCATTTTGCATAAATAGGGTAGAAGTCAGTCGTGTTTTTGTAACGAGTTTCTTTGATTTCAGCCTTTTCGTATTGGTCAATTAAGCCGAATACATTTTGAAGCGCTTCATTGTCTG
>JBLIES010000233.1:0-4758 GCA_047633135.1 Roseivirga sp. | reverse complement strand
CAAACTTTGGTGTTGACACTTCGCTGAAAGTCTCGCCTTGATTAGTAGAAAAGTAGACTTTTGCTCCCCAATGTTTATGATTGAGCGCGACCCACCAATTGTCAGATTGATCTTGATGAAATGCTCCGATAGGCATTCCTAAAAAATGAATATCCTGAAGCTGCCATTGATGATTGCTGCCTTCATAAATAAGTAATCCTTTATCTGTGCCTACCGCGATTTTCATTAGCCTCCTGAAATGGCTTGCATGATATGAATTTGACTTGAATTTGCCAATGACATTTCCTTGAGTACGGCAAATTCAATGGGTTCATTGTCGATGTATATTTTGACATGTGCTCTGATTTCGCCTTTGTCGTCCACCAAGTATCCACTTAGGCCTGTATGTCTTTTATCTAACTCGATGAATAGGGCTTCTAAGCTGTCCACCGTCATATTCTCCTCCTTTAAATCAGGAAAGAAAGTCTTTAGGGCAGATGTAAAGCTAATTTTAGTCATGAAGGATAGTTATTGAGCGCTGAAGTCACTTTTACCGCCAGTTTTTTTAATCAATTTAGTATGCTTGATTTCGATCTCATGGGAAAAAGCTTTGCACATATCGTAAATCGTTAGCGCAGCTACAGAAGCACCAGTTAAGGCTTCCATTTCAACGCCAGTTTTACCGAAGGTATGGGCTTCGCAAAGAATCTCTACGAGTAGGTTATCTTTCAATTGAATATCGATGCTCACTTTACTTAATGGAAGGTGATGACACAGCGGAATGAGCTCGGCAGTACGTTTAGCCCCTTGAATGCCTGCAATTATTGCAGTCTGAAAAACTGGGCCTTTTAGTGTCTTAATTTCACCATCTGCCACAAATTCTTGAAGACTCATAGGCAATTGTACTTCGCTTTTGGCTATCGCTGTTCTTTTGGTTTCAATCTTATCACCAACGTCCACCATGTGTGGCTTATCTTTATCGATATGGGTAAATTCTTTACTCATCTTTTAAAATTATGGTCTAAAAGGTACGAAATCAAATACTTCGCCCTTTTTGAACGTGTTTTGATCTTCAGGTAAAACTACAAAACCATCAGCAACCACTAGGTTGGCGAAATCGCCAGACCCATGTCCAATAGAAGGGTAGGCCATTAGTTCTGCTTGGTCATTGTAAACTACTGCACACTCTAGGAAATATGTAAGAGGCGGCATAAAATTGACATCACTGCCTAGTTTTACTTTAATGTTTCTTTGTGGCAGATTAAGCGAAGCATTCACCCAAGCCCTAATGTACACAGCGGCACACATAAAAGAACTTACGGGATTTCCTGGCAAAGCAAAGATGGTCGTACCATTAGTCGCTGTACCAAACCAAAACGGTTTTCCGGGACGTTGATTTACCTTGTGGAAATGCTTCTTCACGCCTAGTTCTTCTAAAACTTCTGGTAAGTAATCGAATTTCCCCTTAGACACGCCACCTGATAAAACTATACAACTATAAGTTTCGATTATAGATTTTAACTCTTTTTTAATCAATGCTTTATCATCTTTTAAATGATGCATTTCTGTTTTTATTCCTAATTGGTTTAGTAAGGCTTGCACACCATAATTGCCAGACCTTCGGATTTGATGCGGTTCAGGAATTTCATTGATGGGAACAAGTTCATCGCCCGTAGTGATGATCATGGCTTTAGGTGGGCAAAGGACCTGAAGTTGTGCTTTGCCGATAGCTGCCGCGATGTTCATCTCGGGTGCTCCGAGTTGGACGCCTTTTTTAACGATTAAATCACCCTGCTTTTTATCAATTCCTCTGAAGTGGACATTTTGTTTCGGCCTAAGTTCAGTGATATTGATTGTCGCCTTATTTTCCTTGATCGAAATATCTTCATAACGAATGACAGTATCAGCACCGACTGGCATCATTGCACCTGTCATAATTTGAACACAACAAGCCTTATTTTTAAGACTGTATTGAGCTGTACCCGCTGGAATCGTATGCTCTATGTCAAATACGGTTTGACCTTGTTCAAAAGCCTTGAAATCAATGGCAATGCCATCCATTGTGACTCTGTCAAAGGGAGGGAAGGGACGATCAGCCACTAAGTCCTCTTTGAGAATAGAACCCAAACAATCTTTTAATTCCTTGGCTATTGAAACTGGCGTGAAAGGGTTGCTTTCTACTATGCTCAGTGCTTCTGAGTAATTTATAAATTCCATAACTTAACCGCCTATCGTGGCCATTGACTCAAATGAGTTTGGATTCCCTTTGTCTTTTTGTTGTGCTTCAAAACCATCCTTAGCACGTCTGTTAAAAAGTATTCTGAATTGATTTTCAATTTCTAAATCCGTTGCCCCGTTCCTGATGAAATCTCTAAAACTGAAAACTCCTGAATCATAGAGACAAGTTTTTAGTTCGCCTTTTGGTGTAAGTCTTATTCTGTCACAAGCTGAGCAAATAGTCCTGGTGTATGCTGGAATTACGCCTACAGAGCCTAGGCCATTTGGTAATTGGTAATTGTGGGAAGTTGAGCTTTCATGATCGTTCAAACGAACTGTTTCAGGGTATTTGGTTTTGATGTGCTCAACAATCTGTTTTGCATTCCATTTGATCGGTGTAAAGACCTTGCCACCACCATTAAAAGGCATTTCTTCGATAAAGCGAACACTTACATTGTGTTTTAGAGTAAGCTCACTCAGCGGAATGATATCATCAATATTATGCTCTTGCATCACCACAGTATTGATTTTTGTGGTGATTCCAGCTTCCATTAACGCGTGGAACGAAGCCATTACCTGATCATATTCGTCTCTTCGAGTGATTTTGAAAAAGCGTTCTTTGTCTAGGCAATCTAAGCTTAGGTTGATGGCATCAATACCGATGGTCTTCAGCCGTGGGAGGTGCTCTGTTAAATTGGTTCCGTTTGTGGTGATGTTGACGGAGTCAATGCCTTCAATATTCGTAAGGTCTTCAATCAAGTCCATAATATCTTTTCGAACGAAGGGCTCACCACCGGTGATTCTCACTTTGTTAATGCCCATTTTGGCCAAAATGGTTGTGAGTCTCATCATTTCTTCAAAAGAAAGAATCTGGGTTTTTTTACTAAAGTTGAGGCCTTCTTCTGGCATGCAATAGAAGCACCTTAGATTACAGCGATCGGTTACGCCTAATCTTAAATATCTGAGTTGTCTGCCGTGATTATCGTAAAGCAAGTGTATATTCGTTCATGAGGTTTTTGATTAATTCTACCTCCTAATTAAACGATGATAGATATAGTTTCAAGTATACGCAAATTAAAGAAGGAAGGAAAAGCAATGGCCATTGCAACGGTCGTTAAAACCTGGAAAAGTTCACCAAGGCCGGTTGGTTCTTCACTGATTATTACTTCTGATGGTGAAATGATTGGTTCTGTAAGTGGCGGTTGTGTCGAAGTAGCTGTTGTGAAGCAAGGTTTAAAAGTGTTGGAGACAGGAGAAGCCATTCAGCTCCATTTTGGAGTAAGTGATGAAGATGCATGGGCGGTAGGATTGAGCTGTGGTGGAGCGTTGGACGTTTTTGTACAGCCATTTTTTTCGGATTCCCTTTGGAACGAAATGGACTTAATGCTTCAAAAGGACCGAGGTTTTTCGCTTTTGATGACCCTAGCACCACAGCCCAATTATTCAATTGTAACCGCTTTTGGCGAAATTAAAGGTGATCCTCAACCAAAAACTGTTTTGGCAGAAATCGAGTCCTCCTATTACGAGGGTGATTCTAAAATACTGGATACGGGGAGTGAGTTTTTGATGGTTTTTCAAAAGAAGCCATTACTACTGATGGTGGGTTCGGCACATGTTACCGTGGCGCTTACCGAAATGGCGCAAATGTTTGGATTCGAGACCTTGCTGATTGACCCGAGATCTACTTTCGCTAATGACACGGTGTACTCCATTAAACCTGACGAAGTAAAGATTGCTTGGCCACAACAAGTATTACCCACGCTAGATTTGAATAAAAACACGTATGCAGTTATTCTATCGCATGATCCTAAAATTGATGATGAGGCTTTGAAAATCCTGTTAAAGTCAAGTGTGAGATACATTGGAGCTTTGGGCAGTAGAAAGTCTCATGCTAAAAGGGTAGAGCGGTTGACGGCCAATGGATTTATTACCAATGATATCGAGAAAATACATGCCCCAATAGGGTTAGACATAGGGTCTAAAATGCCTAGAGAAATTGCCTTGAGTATTATGGCGGAAATTATAAAGGTTAAAAACAGTCCTCTTGGAGACTAATATTTATCGTTTGCTCCGTTTAACCAAGCCCAAATTCTACCCAAAATGGATCTCTTTTGAATTGGAGCCGGGCGTTTTTGAGGTTTTTTAATCGCTACCTTTGGAGTTGAGCTTACCTGGGGAGTTTCGATTACTTTCGTAGCTTTCTTCTTCTTTTTGGCAGCCTGAGCTTTCTGCTTAGCGAGTACATTTTCTTTATAATGTTGCTCTTTCAGTTCTTTTAAGTGCTTTTCTTCGGCTTCTCGCTTCAGTCTTGACTCTTTTTCATTTCTTCTTCTTTCTAATTCGAGTGGGGAAGGACGAGGCTTTCTGACAGGTTCTCGTTTTCTATCGGCTGTTGCACTTACTCTGGTTGTTTTGGATTTTTGTTCTGGTAGCTCTTCTGGTGCTTTTTCTGCTTTAACTAACTTTGGTTTAGGAAGCTCAATCATACCGATTACTTTTAACCCATCGAGTTTTAGTTTAGGCGCTTTGATTAACTCTACATCTTTTGTTTTTTCCTCCATC
>JBLIES010000232.1:0-4758 GCA_047633135.1 Roseivirga sp. | reverse complement strand
CCTACGGTTAAAACGAGTCCGTCACTCATTATGTCCATTCCTGACCGATAGCCTTTCGGCAACAAAGAAGCCATTACGGGAAACCAACTTTGACCTTTATTTGAAGTATAGGCGCTATTAATTCTGGTAAGCGAGTCACCTCGGTAATCGCCTCCGACAATCAGACCTTCTTTTTCATTCTTAAAAGCAATGGAGAAAATGCCCTCGGTCGATGCTCCCGACTGAATAGGCGTGATGGTTTTATTCCAAGTTTCTCCCAAATCATATGAATAGAAGAAACTAGCTTCTTGCCCACCTAAGCCAATGTATACATCAGATTTTCCATTGGTGATGAGGCATGTGCCGCTCGCTGCAAATCCACCTTGTCCCTCTTTGGCAATAGGCCTTTGCTCAAATGGAAGCTCCTGCCATGTTTCACCGGCATCTTTGGTTTTAAGAATTAGCAGTCTGCCATCAACAGCATCGCCAAAGGCAATGCCGTTCTGATCATCCCAAAAATCCATTGCATCGTAGAAAATGCCTTCTTTTATAGAAAAGTACTTTTGCTGCCAAGACTTTCCTCCATCGGTAGTTTTGTAAATCGTGGCAGGTAGACCTGCGCTCAGCACAATGGCGGTGTTTTCATCAAAACCTTGCACATCACGAAAGTCGATGGTGTCAGCCTCGGCAATACTTACATTTCCCCAAGTCGTGCCACCATCTATTGTTCTAAGTACAGTACCTCGACTACCACTGGCCCAAGCCACTTTTTCAGAAACTGCATTGAGTCCTCTCAAACTTGACTCAACCGTGGCATTTTGGGTCTCCCAAAAAGGAATCTTGGCCATACTCTCTTCTTTAGCCTTGTCGCTACCACAAGCAAAGAGAAATAAGAGCGGGACAATAAGAATGAGCTTTTTCATTGGGTTTTCAATGCTGCTAAATCAGGTTTTTCCACTGACTTATAGACTGAAATTGGAAGTTCATCGAATACCATTACGTTGGTGATTTGTCTTTCACCTCGGTCGCCCGAAAGGAGGATATTCCCCATTTTTTGATAATTGGCAAAAGGCACATTAAATCCTTGAACTGTATCGGCTGCATTTCTATAAAAGGCCCACTGGCTCACTAATTTCGTTTCTTTGTCTACCCATACCCAATAGCGGTTATTAGGGGTTACACCAACGCCTTCGAAAGTAAGCTCTAACTTATCAGCCATTTTTGCGTCATTATTGGCTTCTTCGCCTTTGTACTTTAGCATGACACCAGAGTCTTTGAGCTTATAAGGCATTACCAGCCAATACGAATCGTTAATCCAGGCGCTTTTGCCACGTCCAATAAGATTTTCTAAAGAATCGGCATCAGTGATTTCTCTTCCATCGATAAATACTGTGCCCGTATTGTCATTGATATTCACTAAGAAGGTGGTGTTGCGCATATCGATACGGACATCGCCAGTCCATTTGTCCCAGACCAGTTCTCGCGCGCCAAAGAAATTCCAAGCGATATGCCGAGTTTCATCCCAAGCTTTTCTGCCACCCATAGCTTCCATTACTTCATCGGCAATGATCATCGCCTCGGCATCTGATTCTTCTAAATTAAAACCTTCGGACGGAGGGTTGCCGTATTCTTCGCTGCTTTGTTCGGTTGTTTTTGGATCACAAGCCAAAAGTGTAATGAGTAAAAGAGAAAGGGCAATAAGTGGATATTTGGTTTTCATAAGTCTTGATTTATATGCTAAGGTAATGTGCTTTTGTTAGGATTCAATTTGAATTGATCTAGCCGTCTAGTTTCAAGTACAGAAGGTAGACAGTCAGGCAATTAAGTAATATTGATTTAGCTA
This sequence comes from Roseivirga sp., assembly GCA_047633135.1. Lineage (GTDB taxonomy): Bacteria > Bacteroidota > Bacteroidia > Cytophagales > Cyclobacteriaceae > Roseivirga. Next base: position 2,936 of record JBLIES010000232.1, on the reverse strand, counting down.
ATGTTTAAGAATTCATGTCTATTTTTTGGTGAGACGACAAGCGTTTTCACGTTTGGATAGGCGTTTAAAAATGTAGTTGAAAATCGTTTTTTAGATTTGTCGTTCCATTTAAACTCAACCACCAAAGTAGTTTTAGGCATCACCTGAATAAAATCGATTTCATGTTGTTTTGGTCTCTCTAGAAAATGCGCTACAATTCATCCCTTCGATTCCACAGTTCGGTAAGTCTTTTTTCAATTCGGTAAAATCGTAGCCCATTTTTGAGACAACAAAGAGCCCATAGCTCGATAATTCAACAACAACATGAAAAAGCTATTCACACTATTACTATTTTTCACCAGCTCGGTTTTGCTATCTGCTCAAACCGAGACCACCATCTCGGGCATGGTGCAGGACAACAAAGGCGAGTTAATCCCGATGGCCAATATTTACATCAAAAACTCTTTTGATGGTACTAATAGTAAACTCGATGGCAGTTTCACATTCCGAACGTCTGAAAATGGTCTAAAGACGTTGATTGTGAGCTTTATTGGTTTTAAAGCTTTTGAAAAACAGGTTGAACTCAAGGGAGGAACACTTTTGGTCGAAGTGATTTTGGTTGAAGAGATCAATAAAATTGATGGGGTAACCATTACGGCTGGTGCTTTTGAAGCCAGCGATATCAAAAAGGTTACAGTGCTTAAGCCACTCGATATTGTGACTACGGCAAGTGCAGCAGGCGATATTATGGGGGCAATCAATACGCTACCAGGCACAGCCACGGTTGGCGAATCGGGTAGGCTTTTCGTTCGTGGAGGGGAAGGTTACGAAACTAAAGTTTTTATTGATGGATTAGAAGTAAGAAATGCCTTTGGCGCCACTGCACCTAATGTACCTACCCGTGGTCGTTTCAGTCCGTTTTTATTCAAAGGAACTGTCTTTAGCACGGGTGGTTATTCTGCAGAATACGGTCAGGCGCTATCATCGGCTTTGGTGCTTAACTCTAACGACATTGCCGAAAAAACGCAAGGGGATGTCTCTGTCATGTCGGTAGGTGGTGATTTGGCATACACCAAAAAATGGACAAATACTTCGGTTTCAGGCAAAATTCAGTATTCAGATTTAAGGCCTTACAATGACATGATCAATCAGTTTTTCGATTGGGAGACAGCCCCAACCAGTACTGTTGCCGAATTTGTGGTCAGGCAAAAGGTGAATAAAAACGGTCTTTTAAAGCTTTATACTAATCTGAGCGTCTCGAGTTTAACTATTCGTCAGCCAGATATTAATAGGGCAGGGGCGAAGGATACCGTCTCTATTGGGAATGACTATTTCTATTTTAATGCCAGTTACAAAGATATTCTGAGCAAGAAATTATCTGTGCGTGGTGGGCTTTCTGCCACCATCAACAAAGATAAAATCGGTTTTAACGGAGATAAATTTAATGAGAATGAAAATGGTGCCCATGCCAAGGTGGCCTTCAATTGGGAAGCGGCCGAAAAGGTAAGCGTTAATTTTGGGACTGAGGTTTTAGCGAAAACGTATACCCGAGCACTTTTTGCTGATCAAGCGAATGAAACTACTTTCGATTTCAGCGAAAATATCATTTCTACCTATGCAGAAACTGATTATTTCGCCTCAAATTCTTTTGTGGTCAGGGCAGGTTTAAGAATGGAAACATCTTCGCTCTTGAACAGAAGCTGGTTAAGCCCAAGGTTAGCGATGTCGTACAAACTGAATGAAAAGGGTCAATTTTCTTTTGCGTATGGAGAGTTCTTACAGTCAGCTCAGAATAACTACGCTTTGGTGAATCAACAGTTATTGCCCGAAAAAGCAGAACACCTGATGCTGAACTATCAGTATGTGCATGAAAGTCGAGTTTTTAGAGTAGAAACCTATTTGAAGGATTATGATAACCTGGTGAAGTTCACAGACCCCAACGATTTTACCACTGCTAATTACACCAACACTGGTTTTGGCGAAGCCAAAGGGGTAGATGTGTTTTGGAGAGATGGGAAGACTTTTGAAAAAACCGATTATTGGATTTCTTATTCTTATGTGGATTCTGAGCGTGATTATCAAGACTTTTCAAGCTTGGCCACCCCTTCATTTGTTTCGAACCATAACTTTTCTTTTGTAGTAAAGCATTTTGTAAAACCATTGAGAACTCAGTTTGGAGCCACCTATAATTTTGCATCGAACCGTCCTTTTCATAACCCGAATAAGCAGGGATTTCAAAATGACAAAACTCCTGAATTTCATGATTTGAGCTTAAATGCAGCCATACTGATCAAGCAAAACATCATCATTTATGTTTCGTCATCTAATATCTTTGGTCGAGATAATATCTTCGGTTACCAGTTTGCAAACCAACCTAATAGCGAGGGTATTTTTGAAAGTGAAGCTGTACGCCAGGGGGCGAAACGTTTTATCTTCCTTGGTATTTTCATTACCCTGACTAAAGACGGTAAAGAGAATCAACTTGATAATTTGTAAGAATTACGACTTACCTTTTTCATTGAGAGATTTTCACAAATCAATTGAGCCTTTTCTGTTTGTCAGAAAGGGCTTATTTGTTTTGATGCTTCGGATTACGATTCAACCTGAAGATTCTACGGTTCGGTCATATAGTTTTTCTGATCAAAAGTAAATGCGCCTATTTTGAAACATCATTAAATCAAAAACAACACAAATATGAAAACGCTAATCATTACACTTTTAACATTTATCACGTTTCTGCCAGCTTCTAAACCAGAAACAGTGACCATCACCATTAGCATCGAAGGAATCCGAAATAGTAGAGGTACCATTGGAGTCGCGCTTCATAACGAAGCTTCAAAATTTCCTGATGGAGAAGCATTTATTTCGAAAGAGATTTCACTTAGTTCATCAGGAAGTATCGAAGTGGTTTTCGAGAATGTACCCGCTGGAAATTACGCCATTGCCATAATGCATGA
>JBLIES010000231.1:0-4768 GCA_047633135.1 Roseivirga sp. | reverse complement strand
GGCAAAGAAAGAACGATTGTTACCGATCAAGCTGGAACCACCAGAGATTCCATCAACACCCACTATAACCTATTCGGTAAAGACTTTATCCTAACCGATACTGCGGGTATCAGAAAGAAGTCAAAAGTACATGAGGATATTGAGTTTTACTCGGTAATGAGGGCACTGCAAGCACTACAGGACTCTGATGTTTGTATTTTGATGATTGATGCCACCCGTGGTTTAGAAGCCCAAGACATGAATATTATTAGCTTGGCCCTGAAATACAAAAAAGGGATTATGGTGATGGTGAATAAATGGGATTTGATTGAAAAAGATTCGAATACCATGAAAAGATTCACCGCTGAAATGGATAATAAATTGGGGCAGCTGACCTGGGTTCCTAAAATGTTTACTTCAGTGACCGAAAAGCAAAGGATTTTTCAGGCGATAGAAATGGCTGTTAAAATCAATGAAAACAGGTCAAGAAAAATAACTACTTCTCAATTGAACGATGTTATGTTACCAGAGATTGAGCATTATTCGCCACCAGCCCTCAAGGGTAAGTATGTAAAGATTAAATACATTACTCAGCTGCCAACGCGTACTCCAACTATCGCTTTTTTCTGTAACCTGCCGCAGTACATCAAAGAGCCGTACGAACGTTTCTTAGAGAATAAATTACGAGCACATTTCGAGTTTGATGGTGTGCCGATTAATTTAGTATTCAGGCAGAAATAAGACTACAGATCGCTTTTTAAATCGGCTCGGATTCTTTTCTGAGCCTTTTTTTTGACCTTTACCCGACTGGGGTGCTCCTTTGTGTCAGCTAAAAAATAGTCTAAAACAACACTGACCATGACGGCTGCATGTTTTTGTTGAGATGCCTCCGTGTTATTTATGACGGCTTCGCCTTGCCAAATCAAAGCCCCTTTTTCATTATCGAAAAGCTTGAGTTTGAGGTGATGGAAATAAAGCAAGGACTGAGAATAGGACGGAACGCTCATACTGCTAGCCACTTCAAACTCTTCTTCCTCTCCTTTTTCATTCTCTCGCGTCACGACCGAGGTTGAATGAATGCTTTCGGTAGAGGTTGATAATTCTGAAATCGGTGAGCTTGTAGAGACTTCGAATGTAAGGTGGTACTTACTCGATAAACTGTTTTGATAATTCAGTTGATGGAGTTTCGATTTAATTGCCTTAGAATATAGTTGAAGCGATAAATCGACTTCGATAGCGCTGGTGACTAAGAAAACAGCGTTTATTTTTTCCTTATTTAAATCTTCCTTAACGTAAGTATCTACATAAATTATAAGTTTGTGTAAACGCTGTGCTTTTTTAGAAGTAAGTGGAATTAGACTGAAGAATAAGGTATAAATAAGAGTCAGAGGAATTTTCATGAACAAGGATTTAAAAGAGATTTTATCAAGAAAAGTGCCAGAGCCTTCTTTAGATTATTGTTTAACGCTTGCTCATCAATATCCCTTCAATTTTACGGTCACAAAAAAGCGCCACTCTAAGTTAGGTGACTATAGGTATAGCCCTGCCGATCAATCGCATACGGTGACGGTAAATGGCGACTTAAATCCCTATCAGTTTCTGATTACTTACGTGCATGAAGTAGCACACAGGGTAGTACACAAGCCGAGAGGGCGCCAATTGCCTCATGGGCTCGAGTGGAAGAATAAATTCAAAGAGTTGATGTTGCCGCTCCTCAATACCGATTCTTTTCCAGATGATGTCTTGCGGGTTTTAGCAAAACACATGAAAAACCCGAAGGCCAGTACATCTGCCGATCATACTTTGGTGAAAGTACTGGCTCAATATGATCCATCGAAAGAGTCGGTCCTTACTTTGGACAGCATTCCATTAGAAGGTGAGTTTATGTTAAGAAAACGGAGTTTTAAGAAACTCGAAATCAAGAGAACACGATCGCTCTGTCTAGATTTGAAAAATGGAAAGCGGTATTTGATCCCCGAAATTGCGGAAGTCACCTTAGTTTCAGCGCTACCAAAACCGCAGATAGTTGCTAAAAAGCAAGTTGAGAGTAGTACAAAAAAGCCACTAAAGAAGGTCAATTCTACGACTCACAATCAAATTAATCTTTTCGAATAATTGCCTCGGAGCCAAAGTGCGCCAGTTGATATCGTCTAATTCTCCACCAAAGTTAAGGTAACTGTCAATGTTGTAATTGGCCATTTCATCAATCACGAAATCTCTGAAATTGATGCCGCAAATCCAGCCATCTTCCATGTCTTCGAACCATTCTTCATAATAGCTGTCGTCTGAACCATGAAAGTTGAGAATATTCTCTCCAATCAAGATGTATTTATCGATGCCTAAATCATTGAAGTGATCGACAATATTTCTTTTGAAATGCATGATGTCATTATTCAGCGCATCGTTCCATTCGCCAATAAATTCGATGACAATAAAACCCTGATCGTAATCTGCAAAGAGCACTTTGATATAAAGCGTCTCAGAACCCATAAAGTCCCAATGCGGATCGATGTAATAGCCATAGATCGTATCAGAATAGAGTTCGGGGTTATAGATCTTACCGTCAAAAGGGGAGTTGGAGTCTTCAGCCACATCGTAGTATTGTAGCCATCGATAAAAAGGTTCTATGGTATGCATTTCTTCGTAATTGTTCGTGGGGGACACGGTTTGTCCTTTGGGCTAACAGCAGGAACAGCGAATAAGTTAACGTTGATCTTGGTTTTTAGCGTTGAGTGCTTTTAATTTTCACCTGATCACCTAATCAGGACTATTCATCTCTAGCACCACCTTCCAGAGCGTACCAAGAAACATTAAAGTAAATCCGATGACCATCACTGTGGTGCTGAAGGACGGAGTGATACCGATGAATAGGTTTGTCAATAATGTGCCAATCACCAAAATAAACCCAGAGAGGGCTACAACGGATGCGATTTTTATCCATGATTTGGTGTTCAAAACAGGTTGATTTTTGGGATCAATGCAGGTACTTCTTCCTTGTATTTAATGTAAGCCTTGCCATAAGTTTGTATTAGCTTTTTCTCCTCTAAATAAATCCCAATAGGTAAATAAATAAGTAGTGCCACCAAACTAATCAGGTTGACGAGCAGGGGGTTATAGATAAAGTAGCCAAAGAAAATCAGAATGGTGCCTGTATAAAGCGGATGCCGCATTTTTCCTTGAAGTTTATCGATTTTTAGATCTGTGTTTTCTTTATCTTCTTTCTTTAAGCCAAGAAAGGATTTAAAGCTATAGTTTCTAAAAGCTCGCTTGATCACGAAAAAACCAAATGATGCGGTCAATAGACCTATCGAAAAAGTGACTTGGCTTGGCGGGAGGACAAAGCCGCTATAAATACTCGCCCCTAAAATCAGGATGAACCCCAATGTTACAGTCGAAAATAGGCTGTAAATCAACCGGTATACTTTTGGGCTAAAGGGCTGTTTTTCTTTTACTTTGTCAGCACTTAAAATGCTGTGAAGGGTATAAAACAACACCCAACAGCAAAAGAAAAGAATGTGATTTTGTATCATCAGGGGCAATTATAAGGATAATTTTTGGCTGATGGCTTACTGCCATTCACCAGAAACAAAAAAAACACAAAAAACACAAAAAATGCGAAAGCTGTACTTCATTCAAATTATCTTCATGTTAGATTTCATTTTTTCAGTGTCATCAATCGTATAGACCGATTTAACTTATCACGAAATTTATATTTCTGACCTTAGAAAAGTTGGGATTGAAAAACTGAGAAGAATTATTAGATATGCAGTGAAATGAGAAAACTAGTCCTTTACATTGCCACGAGTTTAGATGGTAAAATAGCAGACGATAATCATCAAGTAGATTGGCTGGAGCAAATGCCAAACCCCGAGATGTCTGATTACGGCTATCATGATTTTTTGAATAGTGTCGATACCACCATCATGGGAAATAACACCTATCGATGGCTTCAGCAGCAGGACTTCCCCTTTCCTTATTCTGGTAAAGAGAATTTTGTATTGACCAAAAATGAAGGCCTTACAAAAGATGAAAACGTGTTTTTTATTTCCAAAACGGAAGGCTTTATAGAGGAACTCAAATCAAAAGAAGGGAAAGATATTTGGCTGATTGGTGGAGGTCAATTGGCTAGCCATTTTTTAGATCAAGGCCTAATTGATGAAGTCAGGCTCTTTGTGATGCCTATCTTATTGGGAGATGGCATCAATCTTTTTCAGAATGTTAACCCACGGCAGCAATTGATGCTTTTATCTTCCTCTACTTATAGTTCAGGAGTCGTTGAATTGCGGTATCGGATGGCTTAAAATGTCATTTAAAACCTTTGTTTGTATTTCGCCATTGTTCTGCCCAATTTAGGTTTAATGAAAATCCTCATCGCTCCAGATAAATTCAAAGGTTCACTTACTGCTATGGAAGCGTGTAATGCACTTCAAGCAGGTATCCACGACATCGACATCAATATCGAAGTAACTAAACTTCCCTTGGCCGATGGTGGAGAAGGCACCCTTGATTTATTGGAAGAAAGCTTCAACTTAAGTAGAATAGAAGTCAGGGTAAATGATCCTTTGATGAGGCCAATCTCAACCTATTATCTCTCTGACGGTAATACTGCTTATATCGAAATGGCCAAGGCTTCTGGCCTTCAATTATTGAATGCTGAAGAAAGAAATCCGCTCTTGACTTCGACCTATGGAACAGGCGAAATGATTGCCAATGCCCTTGATAGTGGAGTAAAAAGGATAGTCCTGCTCATTGGCGGAAGTGCTACGAGCGAGGGGGGTATTGGAATGGC
>JBLIES010000230.1:0-4789 GCA_047633135.1 Roseivirga sp. | reverse complement strand
GGCTACTGGTTTGTCAGGACATGGCAGTAATGTTGTTCTGTATCCTGCGGGTAATGAAGTTGAAATAAAAAGCCCAATCTAAACAATCAATTGAGCTCATCGATTTGTTTTTAATTTTTTAATATCAATTGGTTTAGATTTACACAAAACGATATTCTTTATCGAACACTATAATTTCATACTAAATAAATAGATACAGTTACGGTCGGTTTTTTCTTAAAAAGTAGACGAATTATGTATAACGGTACTTTCAGGTCATTACCAGAGAAAACACTGCGGTAACTCTCTGATCACTAAAACTTTAGTGCAGCGTAACCCTTCAATTGATAGGTCGTCATGACAGAGAGCATCGAGGTGGCTACTTTTACTTCGCTCGCCAATTTAGCATGGTCAATTTCTCTGCCCATTAACGACTGTGAACAAGCGAATAGTCTCACACCTGCATTCTCTAGTTCTTTAAAAAGAGGTAAATGTGGGTTATCTACTCCGTATTTAGCCTTGTAAGTTTCATTATCTAGTGTAGACCAAATTGCACCACCGTGGATCGCTAAAACTACATTCATTTTATTGGCAGGCATGCCTCCCATGGCATGCAAATTCAAGAGTCGAGCAACATTTTGCAGGGAGTACATGACCGCTTCAGGATCGCTGTCTCCTGTTGCAATATCAATCACCACTTTATACTCCATTGTTGGATCAGGCTTCTCAAGGGCATGGGGAGCATCAATAATGCCACCATACCCCTTGATTATTGGGTTAATAAACGCTTGAGAAAAAGCGGTATTGGCTAGAATTAAAAATAAGAATGAAAATGATAAACGCTTAAGAATTTGCATAGGTTAGATTTTATAGGTTTGGCAAGTGAGTCAATATTAAGGAGGAAATCAATGTTTAATCGCGATGTTAATCCCATTTAAAATAGGCATAGTCTTTCAATTGATAGGTGCTTATGGCCGTTAATGCACTGGTGGCTACTTTAATTTGTGGAATCACATTCTCTCGTTGATTACCAAACATGGTTAAGGATTGTCTGCAAACAATCAATTCTGCCGCTGACAGTTCTTCGTCAAGTGTAAGGTAAGGACTATCTACCTCAAACCTCTCTTGATAAGCTTCATTATTGACTACAGAATTTATGGCTTTTGCGTGGATCACAACAGCTACTTTTAAATTCTCTGGTTTCACACCGCCAACGCCATGCAAATTAATCAGCCTGGCCACATTGGTGGCCAAAAAATTAGGTGCAGAGGGATTATCCATGTCATGGACAAGCTCAACTAGTATTTTATACTCTAGACTTGGGTCAGGTTTTACGTCTACATTTTCTAAATCTAGAATCCTTCGGTAACTCTTTATAATTGGATTCACCCATTTCGGTTCTTGTGTTTGGCCCGCTAAGTTCAGAAGGAATAAAATGATCAAAATCAAAAAGTATTTCATGCCTTATCGTCTAATCGGAAAGGAAGTAATTAAATCCAGCTATTTCAACCCGCTGAAATAAAATAGCCAGAATTAAACAGTTGCAAGGCTGTGCTGAATCTTTGGAAATTTTTTCAGAAATTAAGAGCATGAAAACTTTAATGTTTGCCGTACTTTCAGTCTTTACTTTTTCAACAATGAACAATATTATCGCTCAGGATTGGGCAAATCTCAAAAAATACGAACTAGCAAACAGTCAGCTTAGCCCTCCAAAAACAGATGAAGACAGAGTCGTTTTCATGGGGAACTCTATCACCGAAGCGTGGATCAATGCAAGGCCTGACTTTTTCAAAAATAACACTTACATCAACCGTGGAATCAGTGGCCAAACTACGCCTCAAATGTTGATAAGGTTCAAGCAAGATGTTGTAGACCTTAGGCCTAAGGTGGTTGTGATTTTAGCGGGAATCAATGACATCGCTGGAAATACTGGACCATCCACTATTAAAATGATTACCGACAACATCTTCTCGATGGCTGAGATAGCCAAAGCAAACGGTATTAAGGTAATTCTTTGTTCAGTATTACCTGCGGCTGATTTCCCGTGGCAGCCGGACATAAATCCAGGGCCAAAAGTGAATGAACTCAATAAGCATTTACAGGCCTACAGTTTTACGCATAATTTGGTTTATGTGGATTATTATTCAGCGATGGTAGACAATCGCAATGGACTCAAGAAAGAGCTGGGCGAAGATAGTGTTCATCCTAATGTTGCTGGCTATTTAATTATGGAGCCAATAATAGCGCAAGGAATCACTAAAAGTCTTAAGAAATAATAAGACATGCAAAGAGGCTTATTCATCCTTAGCATTGTACGGAGTATTTCAAAAATCACGTGGCTCTAGCCAGTCTTTAATCATTTAGAAAAGCCTATCTTAAGCTACCCATTTCTCTTAAAAAAACTTAGAATGACCAGCACAAAAAATCTATATAAAGACAATCTCCTAATTGAATGCTCTTGGGAAGTGTGTAACCAACTAGGAGGCATTTACACCGTTATCCGGTCAAAACTCCCCGCAACTTTAGAGAAATGGAGTAATAACTACTGCCTTGTTGGGCCCTTGGTAAACGAGGCTATCGATGTAGAATTTGAAGACATTACAGAAGTTGACTCTGCCATTGGTAAAACAGTGAGCCATATGCGCGACATGGGTTACGAAATCAGGTATGGCACTTGGTTAGTCTCAGGCAGACCAAAAGTAGTTTTACTCAATCCCGACAATGTTTTTAATAAACTTGATGCCATAAAGCAGCGCTATTTTAAAAACTTTAATGTACCTGCTGGCAAGGATGATTCGCTTTACGATGTCTCTTTACAATGGTGCGACACGGTATACTCTTTCATGAAGATTCTTCGCGAGAAGGAGCCGAAGAAAGGGATCATTTTTCACGGACACGAATGGATGACCTGTGGCACCATACTTGACCTAAAAAAGAATGCCATAAATGTGAAAACGGTATTCACTACTCATGCTACCCGTTTGGGGAGAGTACTTGCCACTAATATTGATGAATTTTATTCTCAAATGTCTTCTATCGATGATGAGGCCATGGCGAAGAGGTTCGGTATTTCAGGCATCCATAAATTAGAAAAAGAGGGCGCAAAGACCACTGATATTTTTACCACCGTGAGTCAAATTACTGCGGAAGAATGTGAGCACTTGCTAGGAACGAAGCCACATCACGTCACACCCAACGGACTGAATTTAGACCGCTACTCAGCTCAGCACAAAGTGCATATTCGTCATGATAAATTCAAAGAAAAAATCAATGACTTTATCATGGGCCATTTCTTTCATTCCCAACCCTTCAACCTTAATAAAACGCTCTATTTCTTTACTAGTGGCAGATATGAGCACCAAAACAAAGGATTCGATATTACCATAAAGGCATTAGCCCAGCTCAATGAATGGCTTAAAAAAGAAAAGATAGACGTCACCGTTGTGATGTTCTTCATCACCAAAGCCGATGTTTATTCTATCAACCCAGACGTGCTGCATTCCCGTGCTTTACTAGAAGAAATCAGAAAAAACTGTGGAGCGATAGAAAAAGAAATATCCGAGAAGCTATTTATCAATGCGGCAAGCTCGATTGGCGATCACCGATTACCTCCACTGAACGACTTTGTGGATGATTATTGGCGTTTGCGCTACCGAAGGGCGGTTCAATCTTGGAAAACTGACCGCTGGCCATACATCGTGACCCATAATTTAGTGAACGATATTGACGATCCGATATTGAAGGATTTACGGGCTTCGAAGCTTTTCAATAGCCCGTTAGATAAGGTTAAAATCGTTTATCACCCAGAATTTATCTCATCAACCAATCCGCTTTTCGCCTTGGAGTACTCTCAGTTTGTAAGAGGCTGCCATATGGGTATCTTCCCTAGTTACTATGAGCCTTGGGGCTATACACCACTTGAATGTATCGCCAGAGGTGTACCAACCATTACTTCTGACCTTTCAGGCTTTGGTTCTTACATCGAAGAATTGAACGATAACCCCGATGAAACAGGGGTTTTTGTTTTGAAAAGAAAGGGTAAAAAGAAAGAATTAGTAGTCGAAGATCTCGCTAAACTGATGTTCCAATTCTCTAAATCAACACAAGGCTATCGTTCGATTCAACGGAATAAATTAGAAGGCTTTTCTCAAGCTTTTGACTGGCATCACCTTACCGAACAGTATGATGAAACCTATAGAATGGCAACTGCCTAAATCGGCTATTTTCGATAAGAAAAATTTATACAGTTGAATTGAAAAACTGATTGAACCAAAAAAACAGAACGAGGCTTTTATTGCATTGATTGAATGCCGAATTTCGCCTGCGCTAACCACAATGGGTTGAAATCAATATTTCAAATATTAATAAGTGAGCTTGAAGGCTGAATAAAATATGAAAAGAGTTGTAGTAACAGGAATGGGCGCTTTAACGCCAATTGGAAATAACCTCGAAAGCTTTTGGTCCAATGTAAAAGCAGGCAAAAGCGGTGGTGGCCCCATTACCCGATTTGATACCACCAAATTCAAATCTCATTTTGCTTGTGAGTTGAAGGATTTTAATGTGGAAGATTACATTCCAAGAAACGAAGCCAGACGCTATGATCCTTTTACTCAATATGCTTTGATCTCAACTGCAGAGGCTATAAAACACGCTAACATCGATTTCGACAAACTCAACAAAAATAGAATTGGGGTAATCTGGGGTTCAGGAAACGGTGGTATTCAAACCTTTACTGAAGAGATGATTGAGTACACCAAAAATGACGAGACGCCTCGCTTCTCTCCTTTCTTTATCCCGAAAATCATTGCAG
>JBLIES010000229.1:0-4872 GCA_047633135.1 Roseivirga sp. | reverse complement strand
CCCAACCCATTGGTTAAGTTTTCTGGTGCTGATTTACCTTTGGGATCGAACTTCCAAATGTCATATCGATCGTAAATTAAGAAAGCAGCATCTTTTTCACTCCATCCTGCAGCACCATAAGAGCCCGGTAAAGATGGTGAATCATGCAATTCATTGGCAAAACTAACCGCCATGCCATCAGTCATGTTTCTGATGGAAGAAGTAGCCACATCCATGATCATCCAGTCTTGCTGCTCACCATCGTACCATGTTAAGTAATTGCCACCATCAGAAAGTGAAGCAAACCCTTGGTTAGCTTGAAGCAATAATGTTGACTGACCTGTTGAAGTATTCACTTTATAATAGTCTCTAGGAATTTGAGTATCCCATGTGTATTGGACGCGGTATGATTGATCGTCCATTGCGACTACAAAATCTCTATCCTCTTTAGTCTCTAAGTAAATACTCTCTAATTGAAAGCTACCCAATTGAGTAAGTTTCATTGACTTCAAATCAAGCAATGCGTCATACGAACGATTCTTATCTCTATTCGCTCTCAGTTTCTGCATTGGCTGAATGTATGGGTCATTGTAAGACCAAACATCTACATCAGGCTTCTCATCATCAAGCAAAGTAGTATCAGCTTCGTAATCATATTTGAAAGGTCTAGGAGCAGTTCCAAAATACAATCTTCTTCCGCTTTCTGAGAATTTCGGGTTGCTATTGTCACTCACCATCCAGTTTTGGGGTAACCCTTTGGTTGTGGTATCCGCTACAATTTTCGCTGCCTCTGCACCTGCTTTCCAGTACATCAGGTTGAAGTACTTATCCTCTTCTTTCTTTTCAGAATTGGTCGCGAAAAAAACTAATTGTTCTCCATCTTCATCTGGAGTCATTTTTTTATAATCCTTCATGCCTTGATTTAAGGTCATTAGCTTCATGCCCTTAGTTTGAAAGGCAAAAACAGCCGCTGGATTTAAAGAGTCTGCTTCGTCTTTTTCGAAAAACAAGTAATTACCTTTCTTACTCATTTCGTACTCAGTAACCCCGTCAAAACGTTGCTCAGCACCTGACTTCATGTTGAAAAGCACAAGTTCTGTCCCCTTAGATTTTAATTTAGGCTTCTTCACTTCTTCCTTTTCCTCTTTTTCTCCGCCTTCTTTCTCTTCAGCATCCTCTTCTTTCTTGCCTGCTTTTTCATCCATGGGTTTTTCGTGCAGATAAGCCATCCATTCGGCCGATTCATTTGGCAGTTGGTAGTTTTTAACCCTGGCAATCGTCTTTAATTCGCCCGATTTTAAATTGAGGACGAAAAGGGAGTCCTTAGGCATTTTAGCCGCACTTGTCTTTTTTAGTTTGAGTGCTCTCTCCTTTTGGAATTCGGGATTTACGGTACCCACAACAAAATCGCTATTGTCAGAGAAGGCAAATCGGCCAGCTCTTTCAACTCGATAAATTTTTTCTGAATTGATATTTCTAATTTCCAGTACCCCATCTCCAACTTGAGGATTGATGGCGTAAGCAGCCCAATTACCATCGTTACTTATGTTAGTAGATTGGATACTTTTCCAGTCATCATAAACATCGTGAGTGATGGGCTTCTTCTGTGCAGTGGCTTGAAATAGCATGAGCACCATGAAAATTGAAAAAAGTGTGATTTTCGATTTCATATTTAAGTGTTTTAATTTTGTTCGATTCCCATAAAAATAGAAAAGTTAGGAACAGTATCTCAACACTTCTTATATTGACGGAATAGATAGACACAAAAACCTTCAATCATTATGATCAAAAAGACTTTATCAGTTGCCTTTTTTGTACTGCTGTCTTTTCAGCTCATGGCACAGAAAACCATTAGCGAAATCACCAAAGACATGGTCAAAAAAGAAGGCTTTTTCAACTACTACTGGGATGAAAAAGGCGGAAAAGTATGGTTAGAAATAGACAAGTTTGATACTGAATTTCTTTACATCAACTCCCTTGCGGCAGGAGTTGGCTCAAACGACATCGGTTTAGACCGTGGCAAATTAGGCGGTACTCAAATCGTAGAATTCAGGAGAGTTGGGCCAAAAATTTTAATGGTGCAGCCTAACTATGATTACCGCGCGCTTTCAAATAATCCCAATGAAGTAAGAGCGGTAAAGCAAGCCTTTGCAGAATCTGTATTGGAGGGCTTTAAAATCGAAGCCGAAGAAAACGGTAAAGTTTTAGTGGACATGAGCTCGATATTAATATCTGACTCTTTTGGCGTAGTAAATACGCTCAGTAGATCTAGACAGGGTTCTTACAAAATGGATGCTAATAGATCGGCTATATACCCGCCAATGCTCAAGAATTTCCCTAAGAATTCTGAATTTGAAGCTACAATTACCTTCTCAGGGAGTGCCTCTGGCGGTTATATAAGAAGCGTTACACCAAATTCAAGCGCAGTGACGGTGAGAATGCACCACTCATTTGTTGAGTTACCAGATGCAGGTTATGAAATGCGCAAGTTCGATCCTCGATCAGGGTATTTTGGAGGAAATTATATGGACTACGCTACTCCTATTCAAGAAGACATTACGAAACGTTACATCAATAGACACAGGCTGGCCAAAAAGAATCCAGGAGCGAAAATGAGTGAGCCGGTTGAACCGATCATTTATTATGTTGATAACGGAGCACCAGAACCAATAAAATCAGCTTTGATAGAAGGCGCAAGTTGGTGGAACCAAGCTTTTGAAGCTGCAGGATATAAAAATGCATTCATTGTACGTGAAATGCCTTCGGATGCTGACCCAATGGATGTTCGGTACAATTTGATTCAGTGGGTCCACAGATCTACTAGAGGATGGTCTTATGGCTCGTCTGTAACAGACCCAAGAACGGGTGAAATTATTAAAGGCCATGTCAGCCTTGGTTCTTTAAGAGTTCGACAAGATTTCTTGATTGCTCAAGGATTATTGACTCCTTACGAAAATGGCACAACGCCTGACCCAAGACTTTTAGAAATGGCTTTGGCCAGGTTGAGACAGCTTTCTGCCCATGAAGTAGGTCATACCATCGGTTTAGCACACAGTTATGCTTCTAGTGCCGACACTGAGGATGGCAGAGCTTCTGTAATGGACTACCCACATCCACAAATCGACCTCAAAAACGGTAAAATAGAGTTGAGCAATGCTTATGACATTGGCATTGGCGAATGGGATAAAATAGCAGTGACTTATGGCTACCAAGACTTCCCAAAAGGAACAGATGAAGACAAAGCTTTAGATGGTATCATTGAAGGCTACTTAAAAGATGGACTTCATTTTATCACAGACTCTGATTCAAGATCAGTAGGTGGTGCCCACCCCTTCTCTCACCTTTGGGACAGTGGTAAAAACCCTGTAGACGAATTAAATAGGCTGATGACTGTGAGAGCAGCTGCGCTGAAAAACTTCTCTGAAAAGAATATTGCCATGGGTACGCCTATGACCACCTTAGAAGAAGTTTTTGTCCCCATGTATATGTTGCACAGGTACCAGCTAGAAGCCGCAGTAAAGGTAATGGGTGGTGCTTATTACAATTATAAACTAAGAGGTGATTCTCAGCCTTTGCAACGTACCGTGCCAATCGAAGAGCAAAACGCGGCCTTGGCTGCCATGGTGAACGTGATCAAACCAGAAAACTTGGCTGTTCCAGCGCATATACTAAAACTTATTCCACCAAGAACCCCTGGTTTTGGAAGATCAAGAGAGACCTTCAATGTGAGAACTGGCCCTCTCTTCGATGCTGTTGCTCCGGGGGAATCTGTTGCAGGCGCTACGATGAGCTTTATTTTTGATCCGCAAAGAGCCACTCGATTAGTACAGCAAAAAGCAATGGACGATGGTCAATTAGGACTTACTGATGTGATCGATGAACTTAAAACGGTGGCTTTCCAAATGAATTACCAAGGTTACGAAGGTGAATTACAAAAAGTAGTAGCTGACAGATTGGTCAATCAGTTAATGGAATTGAGCATGAGCAGTCAAGCTTCCGCCTCTACTCAAATGGAAACGATGACTAACTTAAGAGCGATAAAAGATCAATACGCCAATGCTTTTGGTTTTAATAAAGAATTGTCAATCAAAATTGGCAGATTCCTACAAAACCCGAAAGAGGTAGACCAAGTGAATGCGCTTGCACCTCCTGCGGGATCTCCTATCGGAATGGATGCTCAATATTGGTGTTCTTTTGGGAGTAACTAGTCCCTAATTGACATTCAAGAATTCGCAAAGAGCCGCAAGCATGTGGCTCTTTGCATTTAATCGACATTAGAATTTTTCACCTACCAAGAATAAAAAAACCTAATTTCAATTTCTTCTGTTGTAACATTGGCTTCGATAACTCAAATAACTACCTTAAAGGGCTTTATCAACGCGAGTCTCATCGAACCGATTGGCTTAATTCTGAGTGACTTCCAAGACCAAATATTATGAAAATTACATTTACAGTCAATAATCAAAATACCTCAGTCGAAGTAGATGGCAATACTCCCCTCCTTTGGGTAATTCGAGATATGCTAGATTTAAAGGGCACTAAATTCGGCTGTGGAAAAGGAGCTTGTGGTGCCTGCACAGTGCACTTAGAAGGTACAGCCATTCGTTCTTGCTCTTACCCAGTTCAATATGCGGAAGGAAAAAATATCACTACAATTGAAGGGCTTTCTACCGATGAAAAACTTCATCCTGTGCAGCAAGCATGGATGGACGAAGTGGTTCCCCAATGCGGTTATTGCCAACCTGGTTTTATGATGGCTACGGCAGCTTTGCTCAATCAAAACCCTAATCCTACAGATGAAGACATTGACAACAACATCGTTAATGTTTGTCGCTGTGCTACTTATTACCGCATGCGAAAGGCCATTCATCGTGCAGTAGAAATCACAAATCA
>JBLIES010000228.1:0-4899 GCA_047633135.1 Roseivirga sp. | reverse complement strand
ACTGCCTTTTGAAAGAGTAGCTTCTAATTGTCAAACCCACTGTCGCAGGTTCTCCGAACCTATGACTAGTTATTAACAAGGGACGCTTTCCCTTCAAACTAATTCAACACTTACCAAGCCTATTTCTCCAACATAATCCCCTGCGCTAGCATAAACATAATCTTCGGGAGTGAAGCACATACCTGCTCTAACGGGATTGAGATGAATATAATTTAGCCTTTCCTCAAACATATTATTTCTATCCAGCGGAATGGGATGGTTTTCATGTCTCAAAACCTTCGAGTGGACGTTCGAACTACTCATTTCTCCTTGGCTTTCTATAATCCACAACAGCCAATTCTTTCTACTCTCGTGCCTATCCTGCTTCAGCGCCTCCTAAATTACTTTAGCAGAATACCTTTTGAAATCTATTATTATCGCAGAAAGGCTCTCGTTATTTCGCGTTCTAACAACCAGATGAATGTGGTTCGACATGATGACATAGGCATGGACAATTAGACCTTTGTTCTTGATGCAAAAATTGAGACTATCGACTAAAACATCTTTGTAGCGTTGACGATTGAATAAGTCTATCCATTCTACAACTGTCATGGTAATGAAGTGAGGAATGTCATTTTCTGAAAAGCGATAAGCAGTGCTCATTATTAAGTAGACTAAGAATGGCTTAGTCCACTTAATATTTAGGCTTGATATCATGCGGACAGAGTCCTAAAAATCATAGTGGGTCACAGGTTTGGAAAACCTGCGGGAGTGGCTTTTCAGACTTGCCTAAAGCAATCCGGTTCTAACGGTAAATAGCACAAACTATTCCCTCCTCGAGGAGGGTTAGGGAGGTGCTAAAACCACCTCTATTCATTAAGTTGGCTTAAGGTCAAAACCATACTTTATCACTCGGTCAAACCTAGCCGTTGAAAGAGCATCAGAACCTTGCACACCTAAGTGCTCATCTTTTCCAGTTAACCACTCCACCAATTAAATTCAATTGTATAAAAAACTGGTTCATTGAATCAGATGGTAGACCTAAAATATTAGTAAAGGAAGATTCCCAAGCATAACTATCTTCTGGATTAAAACGATAGCCTATCTTCAAACTCACAATCCCTGCGCTTTCTTCAAAAAGTGAGGTTATATCTACGCCAAGGCCTATCGCAAACCCACCAGCAAAATGTTCAAGTTGGAGTGTATTTTCAGGAGAAGCCAGTAATGCATCAATAGACTGATCATTACTAGATCTTGATAAAAAAAGATTCGTGTCATTCGTAGAAATACCAAAAAAAGGATAAAAATACATCGATCTCGAATCATTAATTTTCACATCATGGACATAGTAAGACAGAAATAAATTAGTACTAAGAATTGACCTTCTGAGCTCGGTTCCTATTTCCATGTTTTCTCGGTGCTGATGGGCGAGCATTAAATCAGCATTAACCAAAAAGAAGCCCCAACGATATTGAATTCCTAAGCCCCAATTGAAAGTAGTTTTTGGAAGCGTAGGATAATCATATTGGGAAAGTAATGGGTTTAGCCCACTTGAAGAGGAAAACTCAACCTTAGGGATAATCAAATGCATTCCAGCACCTCGATTTTTAAACGATTTAGTTGTATCATTTATGCCCGTGCTTTGACCTAAGCATACATTCATGAGCAACAACATTAAAGACGACAGAAGTACCTTTTTCATATATCCATAATTTTAAACAAATACATACTTAGATGTGAAATTGACTACTTGAATTAAGTAATATCATCAATAGAATAGCAATACAATCACTCTTTAACCTTAATAAGATTTTAAATTGAACTATGTTAAAACAACTCTTTTACTAAGCGAAGAGTTATTTTCAGCAACAGGCAATAAGACCCAGCCTAGCTTAACGCTAACTAAAGAATAATTTCATTTAGCTTACTTCGTCACTAAATAAAAATATCCTCTTAACACTTCAATAGAGAGCCTTATTCAAAACCAAATTTATACCCATAATTAAGCTCATTTCCCCAACCCACTGTCGCAGGTTCTCCGAACCTGTGACTAGTTATTAACAAGGGACTCTGTCCCCGGCAAACTAATTCAACACTTACAAAGCCTATTTCTCCAACATAATCCCCTGCGCTAGCATAAACATAATCTTCGGGAGCGAAGCACATACCTGCCCTAACGGGATTAAGAAGAATATAATTTAGCCTTTACTCAAACATATTATTTCTATCCAGCGGAATGGGATGGTTTTCATGTCTCCAAACCTTCGAGTGGACGTTCGAACTACTCATTTCTCCTTGGCTTTCTATAATCCACAACAGCCAGTTCTTTCTACTCTCGTGACTATCCTGCTTCAGCGCCTCTTAAATTACTTTGGCAGAATACCTTTTAAAATCTCTTATTATCGCAGAAAGGCTCGCGTTATTTCGCGTTCTAACAACCAGATGAATGTGGTTCGACATGATGACATAGGCATGGACAATTAGACCTTTGTTCTTGATGCAAAAATTGAGATTATCGACTAAAACATCTTTGTAGCGTTGACGATTGAATAAGTCTATCCATTCTACAACTGTCATGGCAATGAAGTGAGGAATGTCATTTTCAGAAAAGCGATAAGCAGTGCTCATTATTAAATAGACTAAGAATGGCTTAATTTACTCAGTATTTAGGCTTGATATCATGCGAACAGAGTCCCATAAATCATAGTGGGTCACAGGTTTGGAAAACCTGCGGGAGTGGCTAGCGACAGTAACAGAAACTACAACTCACTCCCCTAACTCAAAATCACCTTCTGATTACCAGAAATCGCATCGACCATGCGTACGTAACTTACGCGTTCTTCTTTTTCGATAGACACATAGAAGTATTCTAGTGCTACCAGCTCTACTTTGCATTCGCCTAAATCATAACGCAACGAAGTCACAATAGACCCTTCGACAATTAGGTTTCCATTCAAATCAAGCAGTTTTGGCGCCTGTTTTTCCTTGGGCTTCTTCTTAAATAAACCGAACATAGATTTTTCTTGAGGGAATAAATATAAGGGCTTCGTTGAAAAGCCCATGATTAATCTTGAAAATGATTTCTTACGGGGTGAAAAACACTATTTTTGCACACTTTATAAGAAGAAAACGGTTAAGCGGCAATGGCAGATTACAATCACAAGCATATAGAACCTAAATGGCAGGCTTTCTGGAACGACAATCAGACCTTCAAGGCCACTGTCGACAAACAGAAACCTAAGTTCTATTCATTAGACATGTTCCCCTACCCTTCGGGAGCTGGGCTGCACGTAGGTCACCCACTGGGCTATATTGCCTCAGATATCGTTTCACGCTTTAAAAGAAACAAGGGCTTCAATGTATTGCACCCTATGGGCTTCGATGCCTTCGGTTTGCCTGCCGAGCAGTATGCCATCCAAACTGGGCAACATCCCGCCATTACCACCAAAGAAAACATCGACCGCTACAAAGAGCAGTTGAAAAACATCGGCTTCTCTTTCGATTGGGACAAAGAAGTACAAACTTGCGACCCTGCTTACTACAAGTGGACGCAGTGGATCTTTATTCAGGTGTACAATAGCTGGTACAATTACGACACCGCCAAAGCATCTCCAATCAGTGATTTGATCGCTCATTTTACCCAAAAGGGGAATGCGGGTGTCAATGCCGCTTGCGATGAAGACACCGCAGCCTTTAACGCAGCAGACTGGAACAGCTGGTCGGAAGAAGCACAACAGCAAATGTTACTCAAATACCGCTTGACTTACCTGTCGGAAACTTCGGTAAACTGGTGTCCTGAACTAAAAACCGTACTCTCTAACGATGAGGTAAAAGACGGTTTCTCAGAAAGAGGCGGTTTCCCTGTCGTAAAAAAGAAAATGAAGCAGTGGAGCATGCGCATCACCGCTTATGCCCAACGGTTATTGACTGGCTTGGACAGCCTCGACTGGCCTGAGCCATTAAAAGAGATGCAGCGCAACTGGATTGGTAAATCCATTGGTGCCGAATTGGCTTTTGATGTAGTAGATCACGATTTAAAAATCAATGTCTTTACTACCCGTATCGATACGATTTTCGGGGTGACCTTCTTGTCTCTCGCACCAGAAAGCGAAATGGTAGCTGAGTTGACTACAGCCGATCAAAAGGAAGCTGTTGCTGCTTATATAGAAACGGCTAAAAACCGTTCGGAACGCGATAGAATGAGTGATGTAAAAACCATCTCAGGTGTGTTTACGGGCAGTTACGCGACCAATCCTTTCAATGGAGAAAAGATCGAAATCTGGATTGCTGATTACGTTTTGGCGGGTTATGGTACTGGCGCAGTCATGGCCGTGCCTTGTGGTGACCAACGCGATTACGACTTCGCGAAGCACTTCGATTTACCGATTGTTCCCGTCATTGAAGGCGCAGACATCAGCGAAAAGGCGGACTCGACTAAAGACGGCATTATGATCAATTCGGGCTTTTTAGACGGATTGAATTGCAAAGATGCCATCAATAAAGCCATTGAATTTGCAGAAGAAAAAGGCGTAGGAAAAGGAAAAATCAATTTCAGAATTCGTGACGCGATTTTTGCGCGCCAAAGGTATTGGGGCGAACCTGTGCCCGTTTACTTCAAAAACGACCTTCCTTATTTAGTAGATGAGGCCGACTTGCCCATCATTCTACCCGAAATTGATAAATACTTGCCTACAGAAGATGGCGATCCGCCATTGGCCAGGGCCGAAAACTTTAATTATACGCCAAAGGGCGAAACCCAAGCTTATCCATTAGAGATGAGCACCATGCCCGGTTGGGCAGGCTCAAGCTGGTATTGGTACCGTTATATGGACGCCAAAAACGACACCGCTTTTGTAGACAAAGACACGCAAGAATATTGGGAGAATGTGGACTTGTACATTGGTGGTTCTGAACATGCGA
>JBLIES010000227.1:0-4900 GCA_047633135.1 Roseivirga sp. | reverse complement strand
AAGCGAAAGAGCTTTTGAACAAAATCACTAGCAAAGCACCTTTGGCTGTTGGAATGGTGATCGAGTGTATCAATGCTGTTTATAATAACGACTTAAACGGCTACCAGATGGAGGCCAATAGTTTTTCTCATTGCACAAAAACAGCTGATTTCGCAGAAGGTACCAAGGCGTTTTTAGAGAAAAGAGCACCCGTTTTTATAGGAGAGTAGACTTATAAACTGTTAAGTCTCCTTTTCTTTAATTATTATTGGGATCGTGAAATATTAAACGCTGGTACAATTACGTTTTGGCTCAAAAATGCATTCTTTGTAGTTATAAATAATGAGTCAAATCCGAAAATTAGCAAGCCAAACTGCCTACTATGGTATCAGTAGTATTCTAGGAAGGGTACTCAATTTCTTGATGGTTCCATTGTACACTGGAACACTCTCAGAAAACGAGTACGGTGTAGTGATTAATCTATATGGCTATGCCGCTTTATTAAATATTATATATACCTATGGCCTAGAGACCTCTTTTTTTAGATTTACAACTAAAACTAACTCGCTAGACTCTTATCATTATAACTCCTCTGCTATCCTGCTGACGAGCACCCTTTTTTCTGGGGTTTTAATGATTGCAGCCCCAACTATTGCCAATATAACAACCGCCCAGAGTCACCCTGAATACATTCAATATATTGCGGCCATTGTATTTATAGATGCGATTATCTCCATTCCATTTGCCAAACTTCGCCTAGATGACCGTCCAATAAAATTCGCAGTAATTAGGCTTAGTGTCATCGCTATTACGATTGTCTTGAATTTGCTCTTCTTATCGGTATTCCCTGCTATTATGAATGGTGAATATCTAGCAAGCCTTCAGCCATTGGTGAATAAAGTTTACAATCCAGCAATAGGTATCGGTTACATATTCATTGCAAACTTAATCGCCAACAGTTTATATATCCCTTTGTTATACAAAGAGATACTGCAAATCAGAATCAAATTCAATTGGAAGGCATTCAAACCGATTCTCAATTATTCGTTCCCAATTTTCTTGATGGGACTAGCCGCCATGTTCAATGATCAAGGCTATTCCATATTATTCAATTTCTTATTTGACGACCCAGAAGAAAAAATTGGCGTCTACGGCAGTGCATTTAAATTGAGTGTATTAATGATGCTGGGCATCCAAGCGTTTAGATATGCAGGCGAACCTTTCTTTTTTAGCCATGCCCAAAACAAACAGGCCCCTGCTCTATTTGCTAAAGTGATGCATTACTTTGTGGTCTTCAACATTGCTATTATGGTTGGTATTGCAGTTAATATAGAATTGATTGCGGATGTTTTTATTCGTAGACCAGCGTACAAAGCGGCACTTTATGTGCTACCCATGCTCTTAATCAGTAAGCTCTTATTTGGTGTATATGTCAACCTAAGTGTGTGGTTCAAAATTAAGGATCAGACTATTTATGGTACTTACTTCACCCTCATTGGAGCAGCAATCACCTTGGCCGGTCACTATTTTTTAGTGACTAATCCAGCAATTGGTTACTATGGTAGTGCTATTTCTGCCGTAGCTTGCTATGCTGTTATGTGTATCTTATGTTACTACAAAGGCAGAAAAGTATTTAAAGTACCCTACGACTTCAAAAAACCAGCACTCTACCTTACTGTTGCATTAATCTTTATTTATGGGTCCAATTTGATTGTCGTTAACAATAACTGGTTGCAATATGGAATTGATCTTTTGGTCACATTCGCTTTTTTAGGCTTCCTCTATTTATTTGAGGGAAGAAACTTCACCTATAAAACCGTTAATCAGAAGGGTTGATATAAATTTGTTAAACTCAAAAGAAAGCCTAAACTTCGATCCAATAAAAAGCGTTCTTAGCATTATTCTAATCGAACAGTGAAGAAATCAGCAGCATCCTTACTAAAGCTCATTTGCCTATTCTTAGTGTTTAGTCCTATGTTTACTTTTGCTCAAAAAAAGAAAGAAAAGGAGAAGCAGGTGCAAGAAGAGGAAGTCATTTCAAAATATGAAATGGCCAACGCTGAGTACCTGATGATCGAAGCACAAAAATTCTTTCTTCTGGAAGATTTCGAAAGAGCAATCGCATTTTTAGATAAGTCATTAGAAGTAGACCCAAAAAATCATGCTGCACTTTTCAAAACTGCCGAGATCAATTATACTCGGGGGCAATACGACAAGGGTTTAGTAGCAATTGAAAGAGCGCAAAGTCTTGAGCCCACGAACAAGTTCTATTACCTACTCGCTGCCCAACTGTATAAAGCAGAAAATGATCTATCAGCTGCGGCTAATGAGTATGAGTCCATGATAGAGAAAACCCAAAACTATCGAGATTATCTCCTCGATTTAGCGGATGTTTATGTGGCTTTAGAAAATTATGAAAGAGCGATTGAAATTTTAGATCTCACCGAAAATAAGTTCAATACGCCTAATAAATTCGCCACTCAAAAAAAGGAACTTTTTATTCAATCTGGCAATGATAAAAAAGCGATTGCCTTAATGAAATCGCTGTCAACTGAATTTCCAAATAACGAATCTTACCAATTAGAATATGCTGACTTATTGAGCTCGCTTGGAAAGAACAAAGAAGCAGAAGCCATTCTAGAAAATAGTGGCGAGTCCACGTTATCTAATATCAAGCGGCTTAACCTTAAAATTGAAGCAGGAGAAATTAACGAGAATAAAACGGAAATCAGAAGCGCATTTTCACTTCGAGATGTTGGACTTCAATCCAAACTGTCACTGATCAATAATTTGATCAAAATCCAAGACATCAATCAACAAAGCCTATTTATAGACAGCTTACAGGAACAGTTAATCAATCAATACCCAAACAGTATTGAAGTCTTAAAATCATCGGAATTGGTTTATGCAACCCTCGCTGCTTCTGCTGATTTAGCACAAAAATCAAGCTACGAAAAGGCTGAGCTTTCCACCTTAAAAAAACTCAAAGACTTAAACCCAGCAGACTATGGGGTGTGGGACAAGTTATTGAAACGCTCTTTTGACCAAGGGTCTTGGGATACACTATTAAACGATGCTGAAGACGCCCTGAGTTATTTCCCAAACCAAGGCCTATTCTATTATTACTTTGGTAATGCGCAGATTTACAGTAATAATGGAGATAAAGCAGAAGCCCTCTCTTCATTTAACCAAGCGGAACGATTAAGCAGGAATGACAAGGAATTGACAAATAAAATCACTTTGATTAAAGCCGCAATAATTAATAATTCAATTCCTCCACCTGATTTAAAAACTTCACCAAAATCAACCAGTTCAATTGTAATATCACCGGTTAAAGGCAATCAAAACTCTGAAATACAGGAACTGAATGGCATGCTCGTTAGGTACGCATCGTCCAAAAACAACCCTTCTTTTGCTGCTGAAACCATTCAAACCATTGATGCTTTAATTTTAAAATACCCATTCGAAGAGGAATTGTATTTATCGAAAGCTAGAATATTATTTCAAATCAATAGCTTTGCAGAAGCAAAATCAACTTTTGATCAATTGAAAGCCAATTATTTCACAAGAGGTAAAGAAATTGATAATGGAATAATTTTGGAACTTCATGGAGACATTCTCTTTAAGCTGAATAAGGTTGATGAAGCCGTTGAAGAATGGAAAAAGGCAAAAATATTAGGAAATACATCAGATAAAATTGACAAGAAAATTGCAGAAAAAACATACTACCAATAAATCATCCTTGTGGATGATAAGCATCATTGCAGTCTTATTTCTTTATGGCTGTAAAAGCACTTTTTTGGGGACTAACACGAGGATAAAGGCAGAGTTTCAGGCTGCCGCCCTCCCATTCGAATACTTTTCTACCAAAACTAAATTTAAGTTTAAAGATGGTGAAGAGAAGATGAAGGCAACCGCTAACATTCGAATCAAAAAGGACAGTATTATTTGGTTTACACTGACTCCGGGGCTTGGCTATGAAGCTGCAAGAGGAATTATCACGAAAGATTCACTCATCATGATCAATAGAGTAGATAAGGAATACTACGCCTACAGTTTCCAAACCTTAAGTGAAAAGTTCAATTTCGAACTGAGCTATGAACTTTTCCAATCTGTTTTGGTGGGAGATTTACCGATTCCACAAACCGCAGAAGATGACATTGTGTCAAAAGGAAACCAATTCACCATTGTTCAGCGCGTTGGTGATTTACAACTATTAAACCAAATAGGTGTAAAGACTAAGAAACTTGAAAAACTCAAGGCTTCAAAAGAAGACAATCCGAATACTTTGGAATTAAAATACTCTGATTTTAAAATGCTTCAAGTCTATATCTTTGCCTATAAGGCCGATATGACGCTTCAGTATATTCAAGGCAATAAAAAAGGAGAAATTTCGATAGATATTGAGCACAACAGAGCAAGAATTGAAGAGAAGAAACTTAACTTCCCTTTTAGCATCCCGAGAGGCTATGAGCTTAAATAGATTTTTACTGACCTCCTTCACTTTACTACTATTGAGTAGCTTTTTTGCTCACGGGCAAAATCCAAGAAAATCTCTAGAAGCACAAAAGCTCGAAATCCTCAAAAAGATTCAAGAGACTGAGAAAATTTTATCTCAAACCTCTTCTAAAAAAGCCAGCAGTATTGGTCGTCTTAGGGCGCTCAATCAGCAAATTCAGACTCGAACTTCCTTAATTGGTGCCATAAAAGGTGAAGTCAATCTTCTGGATTCAGAAATGGGAGAAAATCAATCAATCATCGATGCAATGGGCAATGATCTCCTTGCTTTAAAGGCAGAGTATGCCGAAATGATTTACACTACCCAGAAAACGAGTAAAGGCTTCAATGAACTTACATTTCTATTTGCCTCTTCTACCTTCAACCAGCTTTTTATGCGGATGAAGTACATTCAACAATATTC
>JBLIES010000226.1:0-4927 GCA_047633135.1 Roseivirga sp. | reverse complement strand
TCATACCAGTGAGATCGCCAATGTCTTGTTTCGTAAGTATAGAAAATAAATGGTGGCCCTTACCTTCGGCATCAATGATGTGTCGGTTAAGGTCATTGTACATGAATTGTAGTCTTTCTAAACTACTTGCTGATCGAATCCTGAGAAGCCTTGATTCTGCAATACTCCAGCGCCTTACAGTGCTGCGGTTAAACCATTCAGAAACGGCAGGGTCTTCAACAATAATACGTTTAAAAAAATCTAGCTGGTACACTCTTAGCCGGCAAGAAGTAATTGTCTTTGCATACTCGAAGAACTGGCCATCGAGGTACTTTAAATTGCCAAATGTATCGGGGTTACCTAAAACGTCATAAGTGATATCCTGCCCTTGAGAGCCGTAACTTCCTAGTTTTATACCCCCAGATATCACCTCGTAAATTGAATTTGTCGCTTGCCCAGGCTGATAGATTATTTCGTCTTTTGTTAGGTATACCTCTTTTGTTACATTATCTAAACAGTATTTTTCATTCAAATGGAGTTGTTCAATGAGGTTCATTGTTTGAGCTATAGTATCAAATCAAAGTTAGGAACTCGGTATCGATTCGTAGAAAATTAATTGTTAACCTTTCTTTATATCCACGCCTATGCTTAAAACTTAAACAGTATAATTATTTTTTATCATCAAACTAATAATTATTTTAACTGTATGATTTTTAGTCGATTTCCATTTATTCGATTCTCACTAGCCTTTATACTTGGCATAGTTATTTATCATTACAATCATGCTTGGTTAAGTATTAACTGGGTGTTACCCGTTTCTCTTTTTGCTTTGTACTGTATTCTCGTTTTTCATAACTCACTTCGTTTTCAACACCTGCTTGCAGTTTTGGCTTTTTCTATCCTTTTCTGCGTAGGGTTTCTTCGTTTACAAGTGCACAGAGTTGATAATTTACCAACACACCTGCTGAATATAAAAGAGACCATTGGGGCCTATAAAGCTGTAGTTTATGAGGAGCCTGCATTAAAGGCTAATTCTATCAACGTCAGACTGCAGGTGACCAATGTATTAACAGATGACTGGTCTCAAGCCACAGGGTATGTAAACGCTTATGTTGACAAAGAAGCAGGGGAGCACTTAAAGTACGGGGACGTACTTTTAATCAAAGGGTCTCCAAATGCAACAGAACCACCTGCCAATCCAGGCGAGTTTAATTTTAAGAACTATCTGGAGTACAACAACATTTTCCACCAGCAATTTGTGGGTAAGGAATTCCATCGAATTGGGCATGAAGTGCTTTGGTGGCAAAAACCTTTAGAATATTCAATCATTATAAGAAACCACTGTGCAGCGTTACTCAGTGCCCACATCAAAGATAAAAATGCTAAAGCAGTGCTTCTAGCAATTACTTTAGGGGTGAAAGACGAACTGGATAATGAACTTCAAGCTTCTTTTTCAGCCGCTGGGGCCATGCATGTGTTAGCCGTTTCTGGGCTTCATGTAGGCATCATTTACGGGATAATTTTACTGCTCTTTAAGCGTATCAAATTGAATTCTTGGAATAGGAGATGGTGGATGGCGGGGATAAGTATAGCATTACTATGGGCCTATGCATTCATCACAGGTTTATCTCCTTCTGTACTTCGTGCAGTGACGATGTTCTCCTTCGTTGCCATTGCGAAAGCCAAGAACACCAACAGTAGTATTTACAATACACTGGCGGCTTCGGCATTTGTTCTTCTTTTTTGGAATCCCTATTTGATTATGAGTGTTGGTTTTCAACTTTCATACTTGGCGGTTTTTGGGATTGTTTACCTCCAGCCGAAATTCTATCGAATGCTCAATTTGAATAATTATTGGCTCGATAAAATCTGGCAGATTAGTTGTGTTTCTTTGGCGGCTCAAATTGCGACTGCACCCCTGAGTATTTTGTACTTTCATCAATTCCCTACTTACTTTTTGTTCTCAAATCTTTTTGTGATTCCTGCGGCCTTCATTATGCTCATTATGGGGCTATTGGTTTTGGTCTTCGGGAACATCCCCTATTTGGGGACTGCAATTATTTGGACCTCTGAAGGCTTCGTTAAGCTGGTGAACAAAATGGTGTTTGGAGTGCAGCAAGTACCAGGGAGCACTATAGAAGGGATTCACTTGGCTACTTTAGAGACTTGGTTGATTTATGCCACCATTATTATGTTAATTGGCCTTTTTGCAGTTAAAAAGTTCAAATACCTTCAGTTGGCTATTGTGTTTTGTCTTGCCTTTGCTTTCAATCAAACAACGCATTGGCGAAGTTTTAAAAATGCTCAGTTTTCGGTTTTAGATGTTTCTGGAGAATCCGTTTTAGATTTCAGAAATGGCAATAAGAGTCGCTTAATCGCAGATAGTTCGTTCATTCATAATGCCGACAGAATACGGTTTCATCTTTTACCCATGCGACAATTGGCAGGCAGCAGCTTGAGTCCCGCAGCCGATGGATTAGTTTTGAAAATGCATGAAGTAAGCTCAAACAGACTGATGGTATTTGAGGGAACGACTATTTTTCAATTGAGGTCAAAAAGTTTATTGACCCAAAAAATTGAAGTGCCAATTCAGACGGATATTTTGATTATTTCCAACGAAAGTATTTGGGATTTAAAGTCTTTAGATCAAAAAATTCATTTCAAAATACTGATCATTGATAAATCGAATCGTAAGTTCTTTGCCGATAGACTTACAAGTCAGGCAGAAACGCTAGATTTGAAAGTTCACTCCATCTATCGCGATGGATTTTTCTCTAAAGCATGGAATCAATGAATTTTGTCAAGTACGAAGTAGCCAATAGAATCGCGACAATTACACTTGCGAGAGCAGAAAAACGGAATGCTTTAAATGCCGAAGTAGTTACTGAATTGAAAGCTGCTTTTAGCCAAGCTGAAAGTGACGAAAACGCAAAGGTAATTGTGTTGGCTGCAGAAGGTGACGCTTTTTGTGCAGGAGCAGACCTTGCCTATCTTCAGTCGTTACAAAGCAATTCCTTCGAAGAAAATTTAGCCGATTCCAATCACCTGCGTTCTCTTTTCGAGCAAATTTACCTTCACCCCAAAGTGGTTATTGCGAAAATTCAAGGACATGCCATTGCCGGTGGTTCTGGCTTGGCAACAGTGTGTGATTTCTCCTTCGCTTCTGATCAAGCTAAATTTGGTTATACAGAAGTACGAATCGGTTTTATACCTGCAATAGTCATGGTTTTTCTGTTAAGAAAAATAGGAGAAGGCAAAGCAAAATCGCTTTTGCTCACTGGTGAGTTGATTAATGCCGAAGAGGCCGAAAAACTTGGATTGATCAACCAGGCAGTAGCACCGAGTCAACTAGAGGAGAAAGTGGCACAGTTTGCTAAAATGTTAGTCGATAAAAACTCTGGTCAGTCTATGGCGTTTACAAAACAGATGATTGCCGAAGTTCAAAATATGAGTTTGACCGAAGGCCTTGACCATGCCGCTGAAATGAACGCCAGAGCACGTGCTTCGGAGGATTGTCAAAAGGGAATTGCCGCTTTTTTGAATAAGGAAAAGGTAATTTGGTAGCCATTCTAGTTTTCAACAACGCCTAAATAATATCTATCATTCAACTCAATGGCTGGGGCTTTAAACATTCTAAAAAAATACTGGGGTTATAATGCCTTTAGGCCTTTGCAGGAGGACATTATTCAGGCATCTCTCAATGGTGATGATGTGTTGGCATTGCTGCCAACCGGAGGAGGTAAATCAGTGTGCTTTCAGGTGCCAGCATTGATGCAAGAAGGCTTATGTATTGTAATCTCTCCATTGATTGCCTTAATGAAGGACCAAGTTTATCAATTGAAGAAACGAGGGATTTCTGCTGAGTCGATTCATGCGGGCATGTCCAAAAGAGAAATTGATCACCTACTGGATAATTGTGTTCACTCGGATGTTAAGTTCCTGTATGTTTCTCCCGAGCGGCTAAGAACCGAGATTTTTCAAGAGAGAATCAAAAAGGTGCTGGCTAAAAGAGGGGTGAACTTAATTGCAGTCGATGAGGCACACTGTATCTCTCAATGGGGATACGATTTTCGACCTGCGTATTTAGAAATCGCCACCATCCGAGCGCTTTTGCCAGAAGTACCCGTCATGGCCTTAACGGCTACGGCCACTTCAAAGGTAAAAGAAGACATTCAGGCGAAGCTTGAATTCAGGCATCAAAAGGTTTTTACAAAGAGTTTCGCGAGGTCAAACCTATCGTATTCTGTTCGTTTTGAGGAACACAAGGAGCGAAAACTCATTGAAATCTTAGAGCGTATTCGAGGCTCTGCTGTTGTTTATGTGAGCACTCGAAGGCATGCCAAAGAAATTGCACATCTCTTGCTAAGGCATAAAATCCATGCTGATTTCTATCATGCGGGCTTGACTCATGAAGAACGCAACAAGCGGCAAGAGGACTGGATTCATAACCGCACTAGGGTAATTGTTTCGACCAATGCCTTTGGTATGGGAATCGACAAACCAGATGTGCGTATTGTGATACACATGGATTTGACTGGTAATTTAGAAGCTTATTATCAGGAAGCGGGCAGGGCAGGTCGTGATGAGAAAAAAGCTTACGCTGTTATCCTCTGCCATCAAAAAGACATAGAAGATTTAAGAGAGCGTACTAAAAATTCGCTTCCTGAAGCGAAGCTCATTAAGAACGTTTACCAAATGTTGGGTAATTACTATCAATTGGCCAATGGGAGTCACCCAATGGAGAGTTTTGATTTTGACTTCCAAGTATTTTCTAAAAATTTTGATCGCAACCCAATAGAGATATTCAATGGCATGAAGGTATTGGAGTCGCAAGGTCTGATTCTTTTAAGTGAATCATTTCATCAACCTTCTCGTCTCATGTTCAATATTAATCAGCGGGAGATGTATGAGTTTCAGATTGCCAACGCAAGTTTTGACCCTCTGATCA
>JBLIES010000225.1:0-4981 GCA_047633135.1 Roseivirga sp. | reverse complement strand
TAAAGGAAAGAATTGAAGATATTTCTTTTGGCAAAACGATATTGATTGTCGCAATTCAAGAATTTGGTAAAAAGGTTTTTCGTCACACCAAAATACTCATAGGTAGTACCGTCTGTAAACGAAACTTCTAAGAGTAAACCTTTATGATGGTAATTTAAGATACCTGACGCTGAAGTTGTGATGATGTATTTTTCAAGTAAAGCCTCTTTAGTTTCTGGAGCAATACTGATAAGGAAATGATAGGCATCAATTATTTTCATGCTTACGACTCCTGCTTCTTCCTTTTTTTCTTCGTCCTGAAATTTATCTGGATGCCATTCCTTTATCAAGTTTCTATAAGTAGTCTTTAATTCCTTAAGATCTATGACTCCTTCGATGTTAAAGAGTTTTTTGTATTCTTTGATACGTTTCATAATCAGTCCTTTGAAATTTGGTGCAAAGGTATTCCTATTAACTGAATAATAAAGACTGTAATTCTAACATTTAATATCGTTCCGTCCTTATGTTCATCAGTGTCTTCCGTCTGTGATCTGCCAATGAGGATAAGGTGTGTAGTATAGACACATTAAAATCATTGTCTGCCTTTACCAATCATACATTATGGACAGTGGTTATTGATTGCTGTGCACAACGATGCTAGATTGGTCATCGCAAATCCATTGCGCTAGTAACAAAGATCCTTCTGGACATTCCCGCTACTATTCAAAATAAGGCTGTCCTTTTTCAGCTTTTCACACAATAAAAAAATTTGAGTTCATGGATAACCGCAGGAATATTTACCTTGTAAAGTAAACCACCACATCATGCCTCTATCTAGAATATACCTGTCTTGCCTAATCGTCCTTTTGCTCAGTGGATGTATTGACAATACAACTGAAATTGAAGCCCCAATTACCAAAGAATACACCGACTTGGTAGGACTCTTCAAAGAATGGCGCGCCTTTGAAAACCCTCCCTTAGTAGATGGCACTCCTGATTATACACAAGCCACTTTTGAAGAAAGAAAACCAGTATTTCAGCAACTTCAGGCTAAACTATTGGCCATGGATACCACTGGCTGGTCAGTGCCAGAACAGGTAGACTATCATATCGTTTGGGCAGAAATGAACGGTTATGATTTTAATGACCGTATTTTAAAGCCTTGGCAAAGAGACCCCGCTTTTTACAAAACTATTTGGATGGACCGTAGTGATGTGCCGGCCCATGAAGGCCCCACTAACCATAATGCTTTAGACATTTGGTTGTATGATTTGCCACTCAATTCAAATGATCGTGAGATCGTTTTGGAAAGAATTAAGAGTATTCCTGCCTTCAACAGCCAAGCAAAGCAAAACCTTACAGGCAACGCGAAGGACCTATGGATTGCGGGCATCAGAGACATTCAAAATCAAACTGCTGACTTGAACACCATCAAATCGTGGGAAACTATTAGTAATGATAGCGAAATGACAAGTGCAATTGACTTGGCAGTCAATGCTACAAACGAATTAGTCACATGGCTTGAAGATGAAGGAAAGAGTAAAACTGGTCCATCGGGCATCGGTAAAGAAAATTACACTTGGTACCAACAAAACGTACACTTGGTGCCTCTTACTTGGGAAGATGAAGTGATTATTTTGAAGCGAGAGTTAGCCAGGGCCTGGACAGCACTTAAATTAGAAGAACACCGTAATCGCTATTTGTCAGAGCTTACGGACGCCAACTCGCCAGAGGAGTATGACGCCATGGCAGAACGTTCGGCCAAAAGCCTCCTCACTTTTCTGTATGAACAAGAGATTGTAACGGTTAAAGATTATTTCGAACCCGCACTGAGAGCACACCTCGGTCAGTATGTTCCTCGTGAAAAAAGAAATTTCTTTCTAATTGGTGAACATTTTGATGCCCGACCATTGTATTCTCATTTCTACCATTGGTTTGAATTGGCAAGAATGGACAACGAGCCACATGCAAGCGAAATCCGAAGAGGAGCCTTACTCTATAATATTTTTGATTCCCGAAATGAAGGCACTGCAACCGCTGTTGAAGAAATGTTTATGGATGCTGGTCTTTATGACGATGATCCAAGAGTGCGCGAAATTGTCTACATCATGATTGCCCAAAGAGCAGCGCGTGGTTTAGGTTCCCTTTACGCTCAGGCGAATGAAATGAATAGCGAAGAAGCGGGTGGAATCCATTCTGAATTTACCCCAAGAGGTTGGATGAAAACAGAAAAGGAATTATTGCTTTTTGAGCAGCACCTTTATTTACGCCAGCCGGGCTACGGCACGAGTTATATCACGGGAAAATACCTTCTCGAAAGTGCTATGGCAGATTATGCAAGAATCACCGAAGCAAAAGGAGAGCAATTTGTACTGAAGGAATTCTTTGATCAATTGAATACCATTGGTTCTATTCCAATTGCCCTAGGCCATTGGCAAATGACTGGTGTTGACGATCAAGTGAAGCTGATCACAGCACAAGACTGATAAGCTGCAGCCTAGCGTAAATCATAGCTTTCCCCTGTTGAAAAGCATTAAAGTGGAAGAAATATCTTTCTCTAACGCAACGCTTTTTCATCACTGCCTTTGTTACCGTTGGGGTCTTTTATAAAGTGGCACAGCACAGTAAAATAGCACTGCGCTCCATGTTTATTTGGGCACCTGATTTGGCGGCAATTGAATTTAAATAGTAAAGCTAAAAAAGGCATTTTTATCACAAAACTTAAGTTACCCGCCCTCGTGGTTTCAAGTACTGCATTTATTGGATTGCCTTATACCCACTCATCCTCGTTTGCAACGAGGATGCCGCACAATGAAAAACTAAAATGCTTTAGTAGTTTCTGCTCGTTGCAAACGAGCAGGAGGATAACCCCAAACCTTTCATAACCTCTTCTCGCTAACTCTGGCCAATAGATACCTTTTGTGTCTTAATCTGATTGCCTTAAATATATTCTAATTCTCAGTCGGTTTTAGACTTTTCATTAACAAGTAAAACAAAGCATTTTTGGATTTTGTGACATCACCAACATAGGCAAAGGTAGCAGCGGGCGCTGCTTAATTCATTTATACATATATTTATTATTCAAACTACTAACTGTATTCATTATATTCTTTTTTTACATTTTCACTTGCTTTTCTCATTACCCCCCTATCTTCACCTTGTATTCAATTCTAGAAAAGAATAAAGTCCTGAAAAGTCAGGCATGGAAGTTCATCTAGCCAAAAGCACACGAACAGTAAGAGAACGATACTGATATCTGAATTTATTTCTATTCTTCTTTATTGTGTACTACACCGAGAAAAGGAGATTGTTGAAAATCCTTGAATAGAGTAAACAACACTTGTTGCATTATGCAAATGTCCAGCACACGTTTAGTGCTGGCCGAAGCCCTTTGGGCTTTGGTCTTTAAAAAGGGGGAAGCCGAAAACCCTTAAATAGAGTAGGTACTTATTTAAATTACTACAAATGAAAAAACTTGTATTAGTATGTCTCCTTATTACTGGCTTTGCTTTTACTCCATCATTAAATGCAGAAGGCTGGGATTACAAATCTGAAGAAAGTCTAGATGTCATGGATGGGGAGCTGTATGTGAGAGCAGATTGCACAGAATTTCCAGGTGATGACTGCAATATGACAGGAGCTTCATGGCGCATGAATATAGATGCAGTTCAATGGGTTGCAAGTCAGTTAAAAAAATTCAGATAGCATGATAATTAATTTTAATATTAAGGATTGGTTAATTCCAATCCTTGCTTTGATGACTCTTAGTTGTAACAATAAAACAAGTACCTCTACCGCTAATTTCGTTTCATTTGAAACTATGGATAGCCTAGAAATAGAATTACCAGAGGAGTTTTTAGCTTTCACATCCTGGACCACTTACAATTCTCAAGATCAACAGATCCTCGTGGAGTATGGCTTGGGTAATAATAACAGTTTGGTTATTCATCAAGTAGATTTTCTTTTAGGCCAGTATTTAGAACCAATAATCATCCCTCAAGAAGGACCAAACGGATATAATTCTTCTGGAGCTTCTGTATATTTCAAAAATCGAGATTCTCTTTTCGTGTTCCCTTCCTCAGAACCGCATTTCTATTTGTATAGTAGCTCAGGTCAATTATTAAAAAAATTCCTTTATAACTCTCTCGATAATTCAAAACATAATGTAAGCGGCTATTATTCTAGCGCGGTTTTCTTAAATGAGAAAATGTTTCTACCAGTAATTCAATACTTTAGATTTGACGACCCTAAAATCTTTATGAAATCAACTCCTATAAGATCTTTTGATTTTGACAGCAATCAATTCATTGACTCTATCCCTTATCCTGGTTACACAAAAAAGAAAACTATAACTGTTGACCGTCTATCGCCTACATTAGCGGTAATTAATAAGGATTCTCTAGTTATTAATTATCGATTTTCAGATTCTCTTTACTTCTGGAATCCAGTATCAAATACATTATCAAGCTTGTATCTAAGCTCTGATAAATTTGGTAAGGCTAAATTATTCGAACGTTATCCAGAACGTGCAGAGGGCCTAGAATTCAAGATTAAAGAGGTTGATTTTGAAACAACTATTTATCACAAAAAACGTCTCTACAGGATTATTAGCCATGTTTCACAGGAAGACAAGTCTCTTGAGTCTTACGAAATTTTGCAAAATCAACTCCGAAAAATGACACTACTTGAATATGACCTTGAGACTAAGGAAAAAAAATTATACCATCTGCCAATAGCCAAATATTTCACCTTTATCAATGATTACTTATTTGTCGGAGGAGTATCTCTTCGTGAAGAAGGCGATAAAACTATTAGAAAATTTTATAAATACCGACTGGAGTAGCTACGACAAAAATTTGAGAGACTCTCTAATCGGTGCTAAATCTTGAGTACCTGGGCTTAGTATCTCTTCTAGTACGCTTCACGATTTTACCAAAGTCCACTCATCCTCGTTTGCAATGAGGATGCCGCACAATGAAAAACTAAAATGCTTTACTAGTTC
>JBLIES010000224.1:0-5086 GCA_047633135.1 Roseivirga sp. | reverse complement strand
TAGAGAAGCTGGTTAAGCGTTTAATTGTTGCTAACCACAATTACGAGCATGGAATGCTTGGAAAATGGAATGCCACTATATTTTATGTCGACAGAAAAAAGTGCTGGCTTATTTCAAATGCTCGTACGCAATATAATGTAATACTTCCTGACATAACATCGAAGGATTTAAAGAATATTGACAACATATTCAGAGAGACACTTTACGAACAACTAGTATATGACGGAATAATCACTGATTTTGGCAATCTGTGTAATATTAGCGATGGACTTATTTTCTTACCAACTGATAATGACCGTAAAACTACAGGCTTCCAAAATCACAGAATTACATACTTAGAATGGTGGAAACACGAGTTCGAAAGTCTAGAAAATATGCCTTTAAAAGATCTGACAAATCGACTAAATCATTCTCCCATTCACATTGGAGAAAGTCATATAATGTCAGACTATACAGATGCAATTAAAGAAATGAAGAAGCTACTCAATCTATAAACAACGTTTTACAACAACACATGAAACCAATTTGCTCACCACCTTGTAGCAAACTCAGTGGTAAATAGGCAGCAATTTATGCTTTCACTTTGTGGCAGCAGCATCAACGGTGGACCTAGCATTGTAGGGCTCAAAAGCTTTTAAAGTTTTCAGTCAAGTCAAGTATCTGCCATCCTCGGGCGGACAAGTTTTTACCGACCCACTGGACCCTCCTTCGGCGGGCAGGCCTACCTGTATAAGGACAGCATCACTTTAATCAACATTCTGCCTTGGTGGAAACCGCATAAATTGCTTAGTTTAGCTTTTCATAGCCCACATAGGCAAACAGGTTTTAAGTACGCGTTGCCAGCAAGCTAAAAAATGACAATAGTAGAATTAATTACATGTTTAAAAATATGTTCAAACCTCATCGGATTTTTTAGCCAACTCATATGTATAAAATAGTACTGATCTTTTTTGCTATCACTTTGATCTGCGTAAGCGGTAGTGTCTGCCAATCAATTGAAGGGTACGACAACAACGATTTTGACCCCTTAAACCAATGGAGCCTGCAGGAGAAAGAGCATTTCAAAAAAGCCCTTTCCTTTCAAGAAATTCCAAATTACAATAGGGATAGTGCAAACTTCTACTATGAAAAAACGATCCTTTTATTAGAAAATAAGAAACGGAAGGAGCCATACTTATTCGCTCAGGTTTACAGAAATTGGAGCGATTACAACATCAGACATTTCTCATTCTCCATCTTAGACTCCCTTGCGAAAACCGGTTGGAAATACGTCGAGAAATTACCAAACGATAGTGATAACCAAGTCTTCCTTTATAGTTATTTGGTCAATTGGTCAAAGATAAAGTTAGAATCAGGTGACTTTGATACTGCTATCTTATTATTTACAAAAGCATTATCCAAAGTAGAAAATGTAGAAGATGAGGAATTGTCGGCAAACATCTCAATGAACAAAGGCTGGTTTTACAGGCGTCATAATTTGACATCCGAAAATAACCTCAGCCTGAAGAACTTGCACCAGGGTTTAAGTTACTATGTCAATCAAGATATAAAAAAGCATCATTTAGAGCTCTTTAATATTTACAAAGGGCTTGTAGGTGCATACGTGCAAACTAGTCCAGATTCTACTTTATATTACTTAGAAAAAACTGCATCAGTAATAAAATTCAGTAAAAACCCATTAGCTTCTGCATGGTATCACTCTTGTTATGGTCGCGAATTGATAACCGAACCCGCAAATGCAAAAGAAAAACTCAGCGAAAAACAAATAGAAAAAGGGGAAACAAACATTCTCGAGGCCTTGAAGATATTAGAAACTTACCAAGTAAGAAACACCACTGTAGAGCCTTTTTGCTATGGTTTACTGGGGGATATATACCTACAAAGAGCACAATCTGAATTGGCCCTCAGTTACTATAAAAAGAGTGTCAAGGGGTATATTGACGCAAATTACAGATTCTCGGCAGGTGCCATGTTGCAATTCATTTCTGACACATACTTGCAACAAGGTAATTTAGATAGTGCATTATTTTACTTTAAGGAATTTCATAAAGAGTCTGTAAAGTTTGAGCAAGAGAAAAACCAACGCAGTCTGAGAGAAAGTGAATTACAGATTGACGTGCTAAAGCGAGACAAAGAGTTAAGATTGAAAGAAGATCAGGCATTTTTGTACGCTATTGCCCTCGGTGTAATTGGTGCCATTCTAGGCTTCCTCTATTTTTTCTATAAAAAGCGACAGGTGCGAAACCGCGAGTTGCAGCGATTGAACAATGAACTTGAAAGCAAAAACAAACAGAACGAACTCTTACTAAAAGAAATTCATCATCGGGTCAAGAACAACCTGGAGATGGTCAAGAGCCTGATCTCGTTGCAGTCTGCCCATATAGAAGACTCAGAAACCAGAGACGCCATGTTGGCAAGTCAAAACCGAGTTCAATCCATGGGTATTATTCACCAGAAGTTGTACCAAGGCGATAATCTGGGAAGTATTGAAATGAAAGACTATTTTGTCAATCTGAGTGAAGGCATATTGGATAGCTTCAAGGCGGAAGACAAAATCCAAATTGAGTGCGTGATGGATGATCTGGAGCTAGACATAGACACGGCTGTCCCTTTGGGGTTGATTGTCAACGAATTGCTTACCAATGCCATTAAATATGCCTTTCCTGATAGCAAGGAAGGCATAGTTCGTGTCAGCCTTAAAAAGGAACAGGGAACATTGGTGCTTGATGTAGCAGATAACGGTGTGGGCAAAGGTCTCAACATAGAACCCCAAGGCACAGGATTTGGCACCCAACTGGTACACCTACTGACTACCCAGCTCAATGGAAAAATGCAAGAAGATGCAAAAAACGGTACGCATTTATCATTTACTTTTAAGCTAGATACAGCTTCCTGATTATGGATCGACCTATTAAAATATTGATCGTTGAAGATGAAAGGGTCATTGGTGCCAACCTCTCAATGCAACTCAACGAGCTGGGCTTTGAGGGTCTGTGGCCTATTACCGAGGGGTGAAGACGTACTCTCTTGCATGCACGCAGGACTAAATCATCCAAATATATTTGAGGAAATTATAGCATTCTCAACAGCGGATTATATCTCTCCAATGGCACAGTGGATAAATCCTGTAAAATTTAAATTTGACGAATACCCTAAGTTCTATATGGGAGCAGGAAAATACGAGACAAGCATTTTTAATAATAATGTTGAGTTTTTCGACAAATTGAAAGAAAATGAAATACAAGTGAAATTTAAGGAATTCGTCTCTGGTCATGACTCGAATGTATGGAGAATAGAATTTTTAGAATACTTGGAAAATCGTTTCAAAAAATGAAAAGCAAGAGGCTAACACTACATATAGCTTATGGCGCGGGCAGCGGTAAATGAAAATTTAGTACATTTAAGTAGCATTGGCGCGGGCAGCGGGGAAAGCACTTCGAAAATCACCACTAAGCCATATGCTTAACGTTGGCAGTAATAGTGCAAAAAAATATGAAGACTAAAGAAATACTATCTGAGCTTGAAAAATACGGAGATGAGCAAACCAAAAAGACCTACATGACGCTCGGAGCAAAAGAGCCACTATTCGGTGTTAAAGTTCAAGATTTGAAAAAGGTTCTGAAAAAAGTAAAGAAGAATCACGGTATCTCATTAGAACTTTATGCTACAGGAAACTATGACGCCATGTATCTGGCAGGTCTAATGGCCGATGAAAAACAAATTTCTAAAGAACAACTTGAATTATGGGTAGGGCAAGCGTATTTTTCATATCTGAGTGAGTATACTGTGCCCTGGGTTGCTGCTGAAACAGAACACGGCTTTGAATTGGGCCTTAAATGGATTCAATCGGATATCGAGACGATTGCCTCTGCTGGCTGGGGAACATTGGCATATTTCGCTTCAGTAAATGAAGATGAAAGACTCGACACTGAAACCTACATCAAATTACTTAACACAGTCAAGAAAGAGATTCATGGAGCTAAAAACAGGGTTCGATATGCCATGAACGGCTTTGTGATAGCTATTGGCTCATATGTAAAAGCGCTAACTGAAAAATCAAAGGAAGTAGCACAGAAGATAGGTAAAGTTACTGTAGATGTAGGAGGAACAGCATGTAAAGTACCTCTCGCAAATGAATACATAGACAAAGTAATCACTAAGGGGAGAATTGGGGTGAAACGCAAATCAGCAAGATGCTGAAAATAAATACTAGTGCCATCAAAAAAATAGAGTCCATTAAAACAGACGTTTATTCAAACGTTGGCAGTAATGCGATACGAAAGATTTCATTTTAACTAAATTTCAAAAAAAATGAAAACAACAACATTTCTAACATTTGTGGGTGATCAATGCGGAAAGGCAGATGAAGCGATAAATTTCTACACTTCTATATTTCCAAATTCGGAAATTAAAAGCTTGATAAAATACGCAGAAGGAGAAGCTGGAGGAACACCGGAACTTATCAAATTTGGAGTATTTACATTAAATGGTTCAGAGTATATGGTTTCCGAAAGTAATTTTAATCACGCTTGGTCATTTACGCCAGGAGTATCACTTTTCGTTACATGCAACTCTGAAAATGAGATACAAAATTTATTCGATAAACTTTCTTCAAATGGCGGCCAGGTTATGGTTCCTCTTGACAACTACGCAGGTTCAGGAGATTATGGCTTTGGTAAAAAATTCGGATGGTGCGAAGACAAATATGGCATTTCATGGCAACTTAACCTTTCAGAATAAATTCGAATTATGATGCAAGCCGCCCTACTTGTAGGAGTAAACGAAATGGAAAATAGAAAACAACTACTGCGAGCCGAATAGGTAAAGGGGGATTTCACCCCTAAACCTCTCACAGAACCGTGCGTGAACCTCTCAATTCACAGGGCGCTTATTATACAGTCGATATGGCCTGAAAATGATCAGACCATTTTAAAGCCCAATTCCCAATGGTAAAATAGGTTTGGATATGAGTTCGTAACACGCCTCAGCCATTTTACAGCTTTATAGCTTTGTCCTAATTTAAGAAAAGGCGATACTGACACAAGATTAATAGTCGAATTTCAGACTACTTCACCTTCAGCCTGCC
>JBLIES010000223.1:0-5142 GCA_047633135.1 Roseivirga sp. | reverse complement strand
AGCTAGATGCTTTGAAGAACGAAAAGAACATAGTCCAAAATGATTTCGAAATCGTGGACAAGGAACTCAAAGAGCTCCGCTCGGAATATGGTCGAATCAAAGGTTTATATGATAACCTTCTGACCAATAGTGGTCAACTGAACAATGATTTATCTCGTCAGCAAAAAAGGTTATTAGCGATTGAGGATGATTTAGAAATTCAAAAAAAGAAGAATGAAGAACTAGCAGTCGATTTGGCCAAGCGAGAAATCAGAGTAGTTGAATTAGAAAAGATCATCGCAGATAAAGAAGCAGCCGTTCAAGCTTTGAAGAATAAAGTAACAACTGCCCTACTCAATTTTAATGAAGATGAATTAAAGGTGGAGGTCAGAAACGGAAAAGTTTATGTTTCTTTAGCCGAACAACTCCTATTTCAATCTGGTAGTATTCAGGTAGATCAAAAAGGAGTGAACGCTTTGAAACAATTGGCCGGTGCGATTAAGTCAAACCCAGACATCAACATTATGGTCGAAGGCCATACCGACAATGTTCAATTCAGTAAAAAAGTACAGTATATGAGTGATAACTGGGATTTGAGCGTTTTAAGGGCGACTTCCATTGTAAGAATCCTGACGGATGGTGGTGTTTCGCCTACTGCAATTACGGCTTCTGGCAAAGGGGAAAGTAGTCCTTTGGTTGCGAATGACAACCCAGAGAATAAAGCCAAGAACAGAAGAACTGAGATTATTCTTACTCCGAAGCTTGATGAATTATTCAAGTTGTTAGAGTCGAACTAAACAATTTGCATAAAAATTGATTCTATCAACATGACAGTAGGAAATGAATTTTCTAGATATTCTTTAGAAGAACTTGAAAAGAAAAAAAAGCACTTTAAAAAGCTTCAAATAATGATGCTAACGCTGACTGCGGTTTCGGTAATCGTAATCACAGTGGCGGCAATCACAAAAGAAACGATGCAGGTTTTTCAGTTAATCCCATTTTTAGTCATCGCAGGCGTGGCCTTCCCCTTGTTGGTCTTCACTCCTATCCGAAAGAAAATTCAGGTGGAGATAGATAATAGGTAGAAGACAGTTGCAGGTGAGTTTAGCGCATTCAATACCTGTTGTTTTTATTAATTCAACGCTTAACATGCTCCATAAACCTTACCCATGAATTCAATCAGCTTTCATTAGCTATTAATTGGCAACATACTCCATCAGGTAAGCACAAAGAAT
Source organism: Roseivirga sp. (assembly GCA_047633135.1). Taxonomy (GTDB): domain Bacteria; phylum Bacteroidota; class Bacteroidia; order Cytophagales; family Cyclobacteriaceae; genus Roseivirga. Next base: position 3,928 of record JBLIES010000223.1, on the reverse strand, counting down.
AGCACCATAGGTACCAACAGCATATCCCATTACGGCTAATAATACACCTACGGGAGCTAATGCAGGGCTAAATGCAGCGGCTACAACAGGAGCAGATGCTGCACCTCCTACATTGGCCTGACTACCCACGGCAACAAAAAAGAAGGGTGCTTTAATTAATTTGGCCACACCTATCATAATAATCACGTGTACCAACATCCAACTTATTCCAATAGCGAAAAGTCCTGGGTTGTCTAATACCTCTCGAATATTCATTTGCATCCCAATGGTAGCCACCAAAATGTAAATAAAAACAGAGCCGAAACGGCTGGCGCCAGAACCTTCCAGTTTTCTGAGCTTTGTAAAAGATAAACCCACCCCAATAGTGGTCGCAATGACCACCAACCAAAAGAAATCAGAACTAAGGGAGGTAAGATTGTATTTTTCAAGAAAGTCAGCGTGCTTATTCATGAAGGGGCTTATAGAATCTGCTCCCCAACGCGCCAATGCGGTACCACCAAAAGCTATAGCAAGAATGGTCATTACTTCTGATAAAGTTGGGATTTTAGCAATCCGTTCTTGGTAGTCTTCCACTCTTTTTTTAAGGTCGTCAATGGCAGTGGTATCTGACTTTAACCAAGCATCTACTTTTTTCGAAATATTAGCTCCATAAAGTAAAAAGCCTGTCCATATGTTAGCACAAATTACATCGATCACTATCATTTTAGAAAACAGGCTATCACTCACTCCATAAATTTCTTTCATTGAAGCTTGATTTGCGCCACCACCAATCCAGCTGCCCGCCACGGTAGTAAGTCCACGCCATACTTCTTCTCCGCTCCCGATGTCTAATACACTCGGTGCTATCACAGACATGGCAAGTATTGCAATCGGTCCACCTAACACGATTCCGATGGTTGCAGCAAAGAACATGATTAAGGCCTTCGGTCCTAAATTGATAATCCCTTTCATATCAATGCTCAAGCATAGCAAAATCAAACTTGCTGGAAGCAAATACCTAGAAGCCACAAAATACAACTGCGACTCTTGCCCCGAGATTAAGCCTAAAGGCCAATTCAGTAGTGCTGGCAAAAAGTAGCAGAGTAAAATACTTGGAATTATGGTGTAAAACTTTTTCCAAAATGGTTTTGGAGAGTTTGAAGTATGAAATACCCAAGCGATCACTATAAAAAGAAGGCCTAGAACAACTGCATCGTTGGTGAAAATTGGTTCCATAAATGAATTTCAAGTCTTAATTCGAGCGTAATCTAATGGTAAAATAGGCTTGATACGGCTGATTAGATAAGAAATAATACTTTTTCTTACCAATAGGTCGACAGCAAAGCAAGAATCTCATATCTTCGAGATTTAAATGAAATAAAAGTATGGCCGCAAGAGGAGGTTTTTCTAGCAGAATAGGTTTTATAGCAGCAGCAGCTGGCTCTGCAGTAGGATTAGGTAATATTTGGGGCTTCCCCTACGAAGTTGGTGAAGGTGGAGGTGCAGCTTTTGTTGTCGTCTACCTTTTCTTTTGTTTCGTTTTATGCTTTCCTGTTATGGCAACTGAGATTGCTATCGGTAGAAAGACCCAACTTAACCCCGTTGGTGCATTCAATGCTTTAGGGTATAACAAATGGAACTGGATTGGCAAGATGGGTATCCTCGCTGGTGTTCTCATTCTATCATTTTACAATATTATAGCAGGCTGGGCCTTCGGATATATCATAGAAATGGTGGCGGGTAACTTTGCCATAGCCGATGAATTTGGAGAATACATCAAAGATGTTTTTAAAGTAGGTGCTTATGGTGCCGTATTTATGGCAACCACTGCCTATGTAGTCTCTAAAGGGATTTCTGGTGGTATTGAAAAAGCCGCTAAACTTCTAATGCCTACGCTGATTATCATGATGCTGATTATTGTCGGCTATTCCATGACACTGCCCAATGCTGTAGACGGACTTAAGTTTTACCTAGTTCCTGATTTCACGAAGCTCAATGCTTCGGTTATTTACAATGCCATGGGACAAGCTTTCTTCTCACTCTCTTTGGGAATGGGTGCTTTAATCACTTATGGATCTTATGTAAGTAAGAAAGAAAACATTGTCAGTGCCGCTGCTTGGGTGACTCTGGCAGATGTCGGTATCGCATTGATTGCAGGTTTAATGATCTTCCCTTTAATCGGCTTCATGAGCGGTGGAACCATGGAAGGCGCAGGTCGTGGTCCAGGACTTATTTTTGTTACGCTCCCTCAAATCTTCGGTAATATCGGGGGTACCTTAGGCATAGTGGCTGGTACAGCTTTCTTTGTTTTACTATGTTTTGCAGCGCTTACTTCTACAGTTTCTTTACTTGAAGTACCCGTTTCTTACGTAGTAGACGAGTTGAAAATCAAAAGAAAGCGTGCTGTTTGGTTAGTCGCAGGAGTTATCTTTTTAGTAGGCATCCCTTCTTTATTAGGGAACGGATACTCAGACTTCTTCAGTACAAGCTTTACGACTTATAAAGCTGGCGGAACGGATACAGACTTTTTGTCCTTAATCGCTGCCATTGCAAATGACACATTATTACCATTAGGGGGTTGTTTAATATCGTTCTTTGCGGCCCACATATGGAAAAAACACAACCTAGACGAAGAATTGGCTGAGGGAGCACCTAATTACAAAGGATCTTTTGTACAGAAGTATCTCAACTTTGCGATTAGCTATCTAGCACCGATTGTACTTGGAACATTATTCATTTTGACTGTACTATTTAAGTTCTTTGGCATAAGTGTCTTTTAGTTTGAAAAATTTTTAAGATATTGAACCTCTTTCCTATTTTCGGGAAAGGGGTTTTTTTTATGAGAATTATTTTAACTTTCATTTTTAGCTTTCTCTCTAGCATTCTTATAGCTCAAAATGGTGCTTTTATACCGACTAAAAGCTACAGAGCCCATAAAATAAACACCAAGCTAATCATAGATGGTTTAGCCAAAGAAGAGGTTTGGTCTCAAGCAGAATGGACTGACAACTTTATTGATATTGAAGGCAGCAAGAAAACTAGACCCTATTACCAAACCAAAGTCAAAATGCTTTGGGATACAGAATATCTATATTTCTATGCAGAATTAGAGGAGCCAGCTATTTGGGCAAACCTTACCGAACGTGATGCTGTCATTTTTTATGATAATGACTTTGAAATCTTCATAGATCCAGATGGTGATACGCACAATTACCACGAATTAGAGATCAACGCCTTTAACACTGTTTGGGATTTATTGCTTACTCGCGCTTATCGAGATGCCGGTCACGCATTAAATAACTGGAACCTAAAAGGATTAAAAACAGCGATTAGTTTAGATGGAACAATCAATAACCCTAGCGATAAAGACATAGGCTGGTCGGTAGAAATTGCAATACCTTGGACAGCATTATCAGAAGGCACAAAAAGTAAAACACCCCCGCTTGAAGGAGATATGTGGCGTATTAATTTTTCTCGTGTTCAATGGCAAACAGAGGTAATCGATGGCAAATATGTTAAAAAGAAAGATGCTGTTACTGGAAATCGTTTAGCGGAACACAATTGGGTTTGGTCACCACAAAGAGTCATTGCCATGCATGAACCTGAATTTTGGGGCAGGGTTTACTTTACAAATGATTCGAGTATCGTGAATGATGTTGTTGAAAGTGACTACATCGATGATACAGAACAAGCCAGACAAATGATTTACAACATTCATCGGGCTCAAATTCAATACAGAAATGTTAACAAGAGGTATACATCACGAAAAAAATTCATCATAAATTATACAAAGACTAAGCGCTTAAAGTCATTTAAGTGGCAGTTAAGCGCTAATGGCCAAACTTATTGGGCGAGTTTGAAAGAGCATAATTCAGACAACACCTATTGGAATATTGATCACACAGGTAAAATCTGGAAAGAAATTAGAAAATGAAAAAAAGACAGTTCA
>JBLIES010000222.1:0-5148 GCA_047633135.1 Roseivirga sp. | reverse complement strand
GCAAGTAAATTTAGTTATCAAATGATTGTTTTATTGAATTGTGTTCTTCAGGCACGCGGGCCTTGGCCGCCTAAATGTGGACATTCAATCAAAGTTGCCAGGCCTTTGAATTCAACGGGGTCTTTCTCGTATTTATAGATTTCGCTCAAGGTAGTAGTGTAATTATTATCCCCCATGCTCATGTCTACATCGGTCATGGTCATCTGCGCGGGATGCTCATAGCCGCAAGCGTGAGTAATCTCAAGTACTTCTTTACGAAGAGTCTTCATATAGTTATAGAGACGTTCTGACTTAAGTGTAGGGTCTATACCCGCTTGAAGCCATTTCTTTTGAGTAGCCACTCCGGCAGGGCAGTTATTGGTGTGACAAACTTGCGCCTGAATACAACCAATGGAAAGCATTGCTTCACGAGCGACATTAATTAAATCGGCTCCCATGCTAAAGGCCATTAATGTACTTGAAGGGAAGCCTAATTTGCCAGAAGCAATAAAGACAACCCTGTGCGTGAGATTCTTCTTTTTAAATATTTGATAGACTTGTGAAAAAGCGAAAACGAATGGTAAGGCAACATGATTGGCAAAAGCAGGAGGTGCAGCACCTGTCCCTCCTTCGCCACCATCAATGGTGATAAAGTCGGGGCCAATGTTCCTTTCAACCATTAGATCTGTGAGTTCTTCCCACATTTCTAATTTACCGACAGCGGATTTAAATCCAACTGGTAATCCAGTGTTCTTAGCAATGTCTTCCATAAAGTCAAGAAGTTCTGGGATAGTAGAAAATGCAGAATGATTGGCAGGAGAGAGGGCGTCTTGTCCCATAGGAAGGTGACGGATTTCAGCAATTTCTTTGGTGATTTTTGATGCGGGTAACACCCCTCCTTTACCAGGTTTTGCCCCTTGCGAGAGCTTGACCTCAATGGCCCTGATGTAATTGTGTTTATTGACTAGGTCATTCATCTTTTGCATGTCAAAGTTGCCCTCCAAGTCGCGCACTCCAAAATAACCTGAACCGAAATGGAAAACAATATCGGCACCATGTTGGTGGTGTCGGGAAAGCGATCCCTCTCCGGTATTATGGTAACAGCCTGCTTTTTTCGCTCCTTTGTTCATGGACTCAACTGCCTTTGCAGACAACGATCCGTAACTCATTGCAGAGATATTAATAATAGACTTAGGCCTGAAGGGTCTTTTTCTTTTATTGTATTCACCCATCACTTTAGCGCAAGGCAGGAGGTCAATATTTGATTTATTCGGATGATCCTTTGGAGGGTTGTAAGGAATCATTGTTGGGTTAATAAATACGAAACCAGGGGCAGATTGATCTTGGTCCGTACCAAAGCCCTCGTAGTTATTCTGCTTTTTAGAAGAAGCATACACCCATGATCTTTGGCTACGGTTAAAGGGAAGTTCTTCTCTGTTATTCGCTACGATATATTGCCTTAACTCAGGGCCAATTTTTTCGAGCAAATACCGAATATGGCCAACTAGAGGGTAGTTGTGCGTGATGGTATGCTTCCGTTGAAGTATGTCTCTGAAGAAAATAACAACCAAAACGAATAATACCCATCCCCACCAAGGAACTGTGGCTAAAAAACCTAAAGCTGACTCCATAATCTAATTTAATTGAACAATGTCAAATTAGGTTTATTCGCACAACAAGGAGAACAAATAGACCTTTATTCTCCTTCTAATACCGAATCTTGATTAGGATAGTTGCTTAATAGGCAGAATTATTTTTTTCATTAGGCGATCGCTAATTGGCTGACCTCAATTTGAGCAGCAATATCGTCCCAAAGTTTAATACGAAATTCAAGGGCCAGCTTAGCCATGCGAGTACATTCTTCCCATTTGGCAGGGTCGGTTCCACAAAGCTCTGAAATCATTTTTAGTGAAAGTGGTCCGTGTTCATCTCCATCTAATTCAATGTGCCTGTTTAAGTAAAAAGTCAATTGACTGTATGAAACGGCATTGTCATTTTCAGCATGTTTTATGATTTCTAAGAACATATCAGGGATCAAGTCTTCCCTACCAAAAGTAAAGGCCGAAGCGATGAGGTGAGGTTCTTTTGTTTGAATTACTTTAAAAGTAAAATTGACAAATTCCTGGACTGAAGGAGAAACGTCTAAGCCTGAGAAAGCTTTATTTGCCCCTTGATGTTCGCGGATATTTGAAATGAATTGGTTGATGACGGATGTACTCGCACCAACTTGATGCATTGCATCTAGATACATTTCGAAATGACTCTGAGGTTCGCCTTTGTAGTTGATATCACTTTCTTCTCCAAACACAATTTCATTGATAAACCTCGCCAAACCTGCATTTCTAACGGGAATCCAAGGGGTATTTACGCAAGTTAGGTTAGACTGAAGCCCTTTTAAGAGTGACATAAAGTCCCAAACAGCATAAACATGGCTTTCCATGAAAATCTTAATGTCCTCTATAGAACTAAGTTTTTCATAAAGTTTGTGTTCTCTTAGTTTGATTTTTAGTGGTTCAATTTCTCTGGCAATCTGCTCTAACTCTCTCATTGAATCTATATTTCTTGTTGAATACGTACGGATTGTCAATAGTGACTAGATCGTATTCTGTTTATTTATCGGACTAACTATGTGATGGCTCAATGTGTTTACCCAAAGCCGCACTTTTCGAGTAGAAATAAGAGATTTTATTTTCCTTGTCGTCATAAGTAACTAGGTCTTTGTGCTTATGAAACTCGAAATAGCTCAACATGGCAAAGTCGCCTGAACAAAATGCTGTATGAGCTAAAATTACGCTAGCGAAAGTCACACTCCAGGGAATAGATGCCAATAGCAGGCCTATTGTAAAAATGGTAGTAATGGCTAGAAAAGGAGCCAAGGCCACAATCCTAAACTCATTTCTATTGGCTACAAATTTATCGGCCATGGCCATAAAATAGAATTTCTTCCAATTGGCATCATAAGATGTCTGTTTCGCTCCCTGAGATTTATAAGCGAGTGCATGAATTAATTCGTGTATTGGAATTAATAAAAATGACATTAATATGCCATACGAAAAATTCAAAATAGCAGTGTTGATGGATAATGTTCCTTTAGCTAAATTGAAACCTATCAATGCCGACAGAATTGCCAAAAATGTAATGTTCAAAAGCGTAAATCCCCTCGCTGCTTTCGTTTTCTTTTTGGAATAGGTTTGAATAAAAGGGATTAATTCGTTGTGTTCAAGCTTATCAAGAAGGGTATAGCCTTCGCTTTCTAAAACTTCAGGAGTGATATTCATGGATGGGGAATTAAGCAAGGCGGAAGATAAACCTTCGGCCGGCTATTGTTAGTACAGTATCGAGTCAATGGTATTTGGTGATGGCGAACTACTTAAATTAAGACTTGACGATGGCCAATCAGTCGGAATAACAAAGGTTTTTTTAGGCCCTTATTGTTGAGTTTCTTGAAATGTCCTGACTCAATCATTCAAGATTTTTCATACCCCATTTTCACCCTGTGCCATGCGGATAGTGGCCCTAAAAGGAAGAATACCATACCAGGAAAGCCAAATTGCATCCCTACCTTAAAACTGGCGAAAACAAAAGACAGCAGACTTACAAAGACGAAAATCCCAAAATGACGGGCATAATATTTAAGCATTCTGACCTTTTCTTCACCGATTTCGATTTTACTACTGCGAACGTATAACAATGAAATGGAGAGGGAAAGTAAAAGAAATCCCATGCTGTACAGCTGGAAAAGCTCAGCCAATTCTACGGAAGTAATGGTTAATTTACTGTTGAAATTAAGGTTGATTAAGAATTTTAGAGGGTACACAAAAAAGAGCATTGTGAAAGTCATGAGCATATTAAGCGCAATGATCCAATTATCGAGTTTATCGATTCTACGAAAATAATTGTAGTGTATTTTCCACACTAAGATTAACACTAAAAAGGAAATTGAAAAGGGAATGTAGCCAAAGAGCTGTTCTTTAAGTACACTGAAAGTTTCTGGTACTTCGAGGCTGACGACTAATAAGGTGGCAGCGAATGCAAATACTGCATCGCTAAAACCTTCAAGCCTAGATTTAGAATGTTTTAGTTCCATTGATGATCTTGATTACAAAAGAACTAAGGTAACAACAATCAGTTAAAAGCGTATCGCGATCGCTTACACTTTTACTCCTTATTCAAGGGCTTAATTAGTCGCTGTACTGCACTTGCATTCTCGCTACTCTGTCACTCAATTTTTCAGTAGTGAAACGATCTCTTAAACGGTCTACCATGATAGGAAAGGAGAGGGGAGTAGGTTTGACGATTCGCTTGACCATTATCTCCTGCTTATTTATTCTGTCTAAGGCTTTATTTAACCTGTCTTTTTCAAACTGTAGCGTGAGTACTTCTTCATTGGCCTGCTTCAATAATAAGTTTTCTGGATCGTAGTCTTTGAAAACCTTAAAAATCATGCTGGAAGAAGCTTGTAAGTGCTTGTAGGTTATGCCCTTGCCGGGGTATCCTTGAAAGATAAGACCTGCAATGGAGGCGATGTCTCTGAATTTCCGTGTAGCCATTTCTGTACTGTTGATACTCGCATAAATATCTTCCAAAAGGTGGTCTGTTGAAAAAAGGTCTAACTCTAAATACTCGTTCACTTCAATATCTTGGTCAGTCAGCAGTTCGAAGCCATAGTCATTCGAAGCGATTGAAAAAGTGATGGGTTGGCTCACACTGATTCGATAGGCCATCAAAGCAGCCATTACCTCGTGCACATACTTTCCTTCGAAAGGGTATACATAAATATGAGTGCCTTCTTTTGATTTAAATTGTTCTATCAGCAGTTGATTCTCTTTAGGAATTAATGACAGTCTACTTTGCTTGTCGAGTAGCGGTTTTAGCTTTTGCATTTCTGGTCCATTGAGTTTTCCATCGGACGCTTCTCCTAGCTTCTTTCTTATTTTATCTGAAATAAGGGAAGAGAAGGAGGCTCTGCCGCCACCCCAACTTGGAACCAGGCTGTTTTTCTTCTTAGACTTTTTCACTTGGGCAATCATGTCTTTGAACCGCACAAGCTCCAAATTACGACCTGCAAACCAAAAGGCGTCACCAACATTCAGTTTGGCAATAAAGGTTTCTTCAACCGTGCCAATAAAGCCACCTGTAACGTACTTTACTTTGATGGCAGGGTCAGAA
>JBLIES010000221.1:0-5232 GCA_047633135.1 Roseivirga sp. | reverse complement strand
TTGATCCCTTTAATATTCTCTCCCTTACTTTTACAAATAAGGCAGCTAAAGAAATGCGTGAACGTATTGAAAAGGTGGTGGGCAATAATGCGCGTAATCTTTGGATGGGTACTTTCCACTCCGTTTTTGCTAGAATTCTAAGGTCCGAAGGTCATCACCTTGGCTACCCGAGTAATTTTACCATTTATGATACTGACGATTCTAAGTCGTTGATCAGAAGTATTGTAAAAGAATTAGGGCTTGACGATAAGGTATACAAAGCAAATACAGTGTTAAGTCGCATTTCAGGTGCCAAAAACAGACTCGTCTCTTGGGAGGATTACGTTAATAACCCAATGATCAAAGCGGATGATGAAACCGCTATGAAACCAGAAATGGGTAGACTTTATAAAACCTATGCGTTGCGCTGTAAAAAGGCTGATGCAATGGATTTTGATGACCTGCTCTTCAATACTAATGTCCTCTTCAGAGATCACCTCGATGTACTCAATAAATATCAACACAGATTTAAATATGTACTGGTTGATGAGTTTCAAGACACCAACGTTTCGCAATACGTAATCACTAAGAAGCTTTCTTCTGTTCACCAGAATATCGCTGTTGTGGGTGATGATGCTCAAAGTATCTATGCTTTTAGAGGTGCCGATATTGAAAACATACTCAATTTCGAAAAAGACTTTCCCGACCTTAAGGTCATCAAACTGGAGCAAAACTATCGCTCGACACAAAATATTGTAAATGCCGCCAACTCTGTAATTGCACTGAACAAAGGTCAATTACAAAAGACGGTATGGACAGCCAATGGCGAAGGGAATCAAATCAGTCTTATCAAATCAGTTTCGGATAACGAGGAAGGCCGATTTGTGGCTTCCGAGATTTTTGAGAAAAAGGCAAACAACAATTTTAAAAACCAAGACTTTGCAATTCTCTACCGTACCAATAGTCAGTCGAGGGCATTAGAAGAAGCGCTCAGAAAAGCGGGCATTGCTTATCGTATTTACGGTGGACTCTCTTTTTACCAGCGCAAAGAAATCAAAAACTTATTGGGCTACATGAGGTTCGCGCTCAACCAAAATGACGAGCAATCCTTCAGAAGAATTATCAATCTACCAAAACGTGGCATTGGAGATACCTCAGTAGAGAGAATTGTAGTTGCCGCTTTCGAGCATGACATTCCATTATGGGAAGTGGTTACAAATATCGATTCCTTTTTACCAGGTAGGGCGGCCAATGCCGTGAATGATTTTGTTACCATCATTAAAAGTTTCAAGATTTCAGCAGAGACCAAGGATGCTTATGAGGCGGCCAGCCACATCGCTAAAAACTCTGGCCTGCTAAAAGAACTGTATGAAGACAAAACCATTGAAGGACTCAATCGCTACGAAAACGTCCAAGAACTACTGAATGCAATCAAAGAGTTTGTAGACACCCCAGAAGTCGAAGACAAGTCTCTTGCCGCCTTTATGCAGGACATTGCCCTTTTGACAGATCAGGACAAGAACAACCAAGAAACAGATGTGGTCACATTAATGACCATACACGCTGCGAAGGGATTAGAGTTCAGTAATGTGTTTTTGGTGGGGATGGAAGAAGATTTGTTCCCGTCACAAATGATGATGAGTAGCAGGGCCGATCTAGAAGAAGAAAGGAGGCTTTTTTATGTAGCGATCACAAGAGCAAAAGAGAACCTGTATTTCTCTTACGCCTTATCCCGCTATCGTTTTGGACGATTAATGAATTGCGAGCCAAGTCGTTTTATTGAAGAAGTTGACCCAAGTTTTATCAAGGTTAATACACGACACGGTAGCAGAGAACCAAAACTTGGAAACTCCCCTAATACTCCCCCTGGCGTTTCTTCTAACTATGCTAGAAACCTAATCGCGAACAGAAACAATGCGCCTAAAAAACCGCCACAGTACCATAAGCCTTTAGGGGACTTCGCACCAAGTGATACTTCAAACCTAAAAGAAGGACAAAAAGTAGAGCACCCTAAATTCGGTTTCGGCAAGGTTCACAAAATGGAAACGGAAGGAAGTAATAGAAAAGCCAAAGTGATTTTTGAAAATTTCGGTGAAAAGACCCTATTACTGAGTTTTGCGAAGCTCAGAATCGTGGAATAACGATCAAATCAAACATCAATCCTTAAGAAGCCGTTAGTCTTCAGGAATAATTGTTAATTTCGTTGCATAAATATTAAGAATGAATTTAGAATACAACACTCAGAGAGAGGACGTGATCCAAAAAGAATATGGACGTAACGTTCAGAAACTAGTAGAATATATCAAAACGGTAGAGGATCAAGAGAAGCGTGACCAGTACGCATTAACCCTGACCGATTTAATGAGGCAAATCAATCCAAACTTGCTTCGCGAAAATGCAGAATACGATCAAAAGGTTTGGGATGATTTATACATCATGTCACGATTTGATTTGGAGGTAAACTCGCCTTTCCCAATGCCAGAAAAGGCATCTATTGGTAAAAAGCCGCAAAGAATGGCTTACAAAACCAATGAAATCAAATTCCGTCATTACGGTAGGAATTTAGAGGTAATGGTACAGCGTACAATCGAAATGGAAGATGAAGAAGCCAAGGAAAATGGTATCATCCACATCGGTCGTTTAATGAAGAACTTTTTCTCTAACTGGAACAAGGACAACATCGAGGACGAGGTAATCGCTCAGCATATTCATGCGATGTCTAAAGGACAACTGACGGTGAATTTGGAGAAGATAAAAGAAGAAGGTCTATTCAATACAACATTGAATCAAAGAAGGGCACCTGCTAACACTACAGCTGCACCGAACCAGAACCGTAGAAAAAACTATACAAACAAACGCAGACGTTAATTCTCAATGGCATCTTTTCTAATCGAAGGTGGTACCAAACTCCAAGGCGAAATTACGCCTCAAGGTGCCAAAAATGAAGCACTCCAAATAGTTTGTGCTGTTTTACTCACCCCTGAAGCTATTACCCTACACAAGGTGCCCGACATCCGTGATGTCAACAAACTCATTGAGCTTTTAGAAGCCATGGGTGTCGAAGTGAAGTTCCTAGGGAATGAAAGCTACCGCTTCTGTGCCAAGAATGTAGACATAGACTATTTAGAGACTGCCGAATTTAGAACCAAAGCCTCTTCACTTAGAGGTTCGATCATGATTTTAGGTCCCCTCTTGGCCAGGTATGGCAAAGCTAAAACATCCAAACCTGGAGGAGATAAAATAGGCAGAAGAAGGTTAGATACTCACTTTTTAGGTTTTCAGAAACTTGGTGCTCGTTTTTTGTATGAAGCAGAAACTGGCATGTACCATATTGATGCCTCTCAACTGAAGGGTACTTATATGCTACTGGATGAGGCTTCTGTTACAGGTACAGCCAACATCCTGATGGCAGCAGTAATGGCAAAGGGTAAAACCACTATTTACAATGCCGCATGTGAGCCATACTTGCAGCAATTGTGTAAAATGCTCAATTCAATGGGGGCTAACATCACTGGTATTGGTTCAAATCTGCTACATATTGACGGTGTAGACGCATTAGGCGGAACTGAGCATACTATGTTGCCAGACATGATCGAAATTGGATCATTCATTGGTATGGCAGCGATGACACAATCTGAGATTACGATCAAAGATTGTCGCTTAGATCAATTGGGGTTGATTCCAGAAACTTTCAAAAGACTGGGTATTCAGATGGAGTTCAGAGGTGATGATATCTATATCCCTAGCCAAGAGCGCTACGAAATAGAAACTTTTATTGATGGTTCGATTATGACTATTGCTGATGCAATTTGGCCAGGATTAACCCCTGATTTGCTCAGTATTGTTTTGGTTGTGGCAACACAAGCAAAAGGGACAGTATTAGTACACCAAAAAATGTTCGAAAGCAGATTATTCTTTGTGGACAAGCTTATCGACATGGGCGCGCAAATCATTCTTTGCGACCCACACAGAGCCACAGTCATAGGTCTTAATAGACAACAGAAACTCAAAGGCATCAGAATGACCTCTCCAGATATTCGAGCAGGCCAAGCCCTTTTAATTGCCGCCATGTCTGCTGAAGGCACCAGTGTAATCGACAATGTTGAACAAATCGATAGAGGTTATCAACACATTGACAAACGACTTAATGCCTTAGGCGCCAAAATTGAAAGGCAAAATTAAAAAGCCGATAATTAAAGGTGCATGAATAATGTGCCTTTTTTTATGTCCATCTCCCCAACAAACCTTACCTTGATTAAGACAATAATAGCCTCCTATGAGTAAGAAACATCACGAAGCACACTTACATGGCACAAATTCCATTTTCGCCAAGTTTCAAGAATACATAGGCGAATTTATTTATGGTGGAATCGATGGCAGCGTAACCACTTTCGCGGTGGTAGCAGGTGCTGCCGGGGCGGGCCTAGACTCGGCAGTTGTGATCATCCTCGGTTTTGCGAATCTCTTTGCCGATGGTTTTGCCATGTCAGTGGGTAGCTATTTATCTACCAAATCAGAAAAGCAGAATTATGACAAGCATAAGGCCGTTGAATACTGGGAAGTAGATAATTTGCCAGAAAAGGAAAGAGAAGAAATCAGAGAAATCTACCGAGCAAAAGGTTTCGAAGGAGAATTGCTAGAACAGGTAGTTGCCAAAATTACGGAAGATAAAGACCGATGGGTAGACGTAATGATGAAAGAGGAACTAGAGATGACAGAAGAAACCAAGTCCCCTTTCCAAATGGGCTTAGTAACGTTTATTTCCTTTTTAATCATGGGATTCATTCCTTTGATTGTATATGTGATTGATTATAGCAATGGCTTTGAAGCGGATCTATTCCTATGGTCATCTATTTTAACATTTATCACATTTGCTGGGATCGGCTTTGCAAAAAGCTACGTAACAGCGACAAGTAAAGTAAGAGGCGTTTTAGAAACGCTATTCTTAGGTGGTTCGGCAGCAGTTTTAGCGTACTATGTCGGTGTCTTTTTAGAAAGAATAATTTCATAAGAGGGCAGGCGATTAACGGCTGATCAATTACGCTTTAGTCTACTGAGTCAATTCGAATAAATAGTCAAATTCGGGAAATCAATAAGGTTAAGAAAAGTCAAAAAGACGGGTGTAATCACCTACACTACAGCAATATTCATCGTCATCTTCGGAATTACCGTAGCCTATCAATTGAATGTTTTCTATGAATAAAAAGAAGACCCAAAGCTCGAAAAGGGGGCTATAGAAAAAGTACATAATTA
>JBLIES010000220.1:0-5250 GCA_047633135.1 Roseivirga sp. | reverse complement strand
CCAGTGCCTGATTCAAATTTTACTCTAGAATCAAAAAGGGGTGTTCCGCAACAAACACAGCCGTATAAACCTGCTTCATGTCTTTCGCAAAACTCACCAGAGCCTGCTCTTTCGGTTCCTTTTAACCTTGCAATTTGAAATTGCTCAGGAGTCAAAATATCTTTCCATTCAGCTTCAGTTTTTTCTACCCTTTTATCTGGGGCAGGAGTGCCATTATTAGCGAATTTGATTACGTCTATCCAAGTCAGCATATTTTCTTTTCAGTTATGCGTTCACAACAAAAGGAAAACTTTAAAAGTTTAATCAATCCCATTAAGATCGACAGAATTATTGATCAAACTGAATACCGAACAATTCATGATGGTTTACTCAAGAGCATTCTGATTCGCTGATAAGTCAATGTAAGTTTTGTTTTTCGTTTTTTTGAGATTGATACTTCGTGTTCAAGTACGTTCAAAATGATCTGCTTAGTGGATTTAACCCAAAGTTGAAACTCCATAAGATCTTTGTAATCATGGGTAGACAAATAGTTGAGAAGGGGTTCTAAATAGAATTGAGTCGAAGCAATCCCTGCACCGCTTTTGACAGCATCCAATGCATTGCAAGCTTGCTCGTATTGATTTTCTACAGGAACCATCATCGCGGGTTTGCCCAAATACATAGCTTCACAAATTGATTCGAAGCCAGCAGTTGAAATATAGCCAAGGCAATTTTCCATCATGCCTAAAAATTTCTGATCGTTGATTTGATGGAATGTGATATTCTTCCATGGCGACCAACCGTCTGCTTGCTCTTTGTTGTCCCAAAAGCAGTGAAGTTTAATTTTCTTATTCTGCTCGTGCCATTCCATAATTTCGAAAGCATATCCAGCATTGACAACATAGGCAAGAATATAATCGCCTTGGGTGGGAGAGAGCTCAAATACTTCTTTTCTTAAAAGGGGTGGTGCAATAGTTGTTTTTTCATGATCGCTTTGATAATGCTTGAAGGATAGCGCAATGGTTTTGTGCGCTGCGAGCGAAGTGAGACGGTTGGTAGTTGTAAAACAGGCCTTTTGGAAGGGGAAACCTTCGGCAAATGGAAATTCTTTATGACTGGCTAAATACTGGTGTGCAATGCATATTCTACGCATTTTCGGCCGAAAGAAGGTAAAGTAGAAACCGCCAATAATATCATAAAAATTAATGATCACATCTGGCTTGAGTGCTTCAACCCACCTGTCAATTTTTTTAAGTTCTTTTAAGAACTTAGGCAAGGCCATCATATTATAAAAGAAGGTTTTCGTAAGGTGTATTGATTTTCCTTCTTTGTCGTAGAAAAAATGAGGGCTTGCTACTGTATGGATGGGTGCAATTGCACGCTTTTTGAAATAGGCAGGTACCTCACGGCCACTGCAAGCACCAATAATGATACAAAGCACCTCATGGCCTGAATCGATTAGGATTTGCTCTAAAGCAAGGGCTTGAGTCATATGCCCTCGTCCTTCTCCCTGAACTATAAATAATGCTTTCATAGTTATTCAACTTAAGCTTTTGGAATGAGGCTGCTCGGTTCGGGATTTTTGTTAAACGCTCTATTCTTACTGTCATTTTGCTTCACAGTTTTGTCTATTTTAGCCATACTGGTTTGGCTTTCAGAATAGTAGACTAAGCTCCATACACCATTAAAGTCTTCTATTAGGGCAGTTAGGGATTCAACCCAGTCGCCAGAATTTAGGTAGGTGATACCATCAATCTCTTTCATAGCAGGTTGATGAATATGGCCACAGATAACGCCATCGCAGTGCCTGTATTTGGCCATTTCAGAGAGTTGACGTTCGTAATTGTCAATGTATTTCAAAGCCTGTTTTACTTTACCCTTTACGGCTTGAGAGAGAGAGAAATAGGGGAGTCCCTTTTTCATTCGTCTGTAATTATAGATGCTGTTAACCCAAAGTAAAAAGGTGTAGCCAATGTCGCCAAGCTTTGCAATCCATTTGAACTGGCGTGTTATGGAGTCGAAAATATCGCCATGAACAATTAAAAACTTTTTACCCGCAGACTCATAGATCATTTCTCGTTGTATGGTGAGTTTGCCCATGGTAAATGGAAGAATTTGATCTAGAAAGTCGTCATGATTGCCCCTTAGGTAAGTCACCTTGGTACCATCATTTTCAATTTTCTTTAAAAGTGTAGAGAAAAAACGGGTATGCTTCCTCTTCCATTTCCCAGATTTTTTGAGCTGCCAACCATCAATAATGTCACCATTGAGGATCAGGTTTTCGCAGTGATATTGTTTTAAAAACCTTACGAGTTCTTTAGATTTTGAGCCTTGAGTGCCCAAATGAACATCTGAAATGACAATTGTTTTACAAGTATTCTTCACAGTAACAAAGGTTAGCTTCAAGCTACATCTTGAATTTCACCTTGTTGTCACCTAGGGTTTAAGTAATTGCTATGAAACGGAGGAGGTAATAGCCTTTGGTTAATAAATGCATAACCTTAGCCTTATAAAGTCAATTTAGACTCATTTTTTTAGTAATGTATTCGACTGCTTGACTAATGGTTTGCAATTGCTCAGCATCACTATCGGGGATTCTAATTCCAAAGGTTTGTTCGAATTCCATTACGATTTCAGCGTAATCGAGCGAATCTATTCCTAAGTCCTTAATAAAGTTGGCGTCTAAAGTAGCCTCGGTAGAAGCAATTCCAATTTTGTCTACTAAAATCTGTGTAACCTGTTCTTGAATTTGACTCATAGGATAGTGAATGTTCGAATAATGGCGGAAGATAGTCCATTTAGATAAAAATCTAAAACCTAAGTGTAAATTCAGTGCCTTCATTGCTGATAGACTTCACACTTATTCCTCCCCCATGTTTCCTCATTATTTGTTTAGATAAACTCAGCCCTATTCCTGAGCCTTGTTTTTTTGTAGTAAAAAATGGAATAAATATTTTTGCTAAGGCTTCCTCATCTATCCCTGAGCCGTTATCTCTAATGACTATGACAGGTCGGTTGTATTCATTCATAAAAGCCTTTATGAGAATATGTTTTTCTTCAACATTCTCTTCTAATGCGTGAATTGCATTCTGAAGTAGGTTGATTAATACTTGGTCAATTAATTCTTTATCGATGTTGCACTTCAAATCAGTAGGTTCAATACTCAAGCTGAACTTCACTTTCTTTTTCTCGAATTCGAAATTAAAAAGTACTTTAACATGATCAAGGATACCCTTTATGCTTTCTTGAGCTAGGTTGGGCTGAGGGATTCTGGTCAGATTCCTGAAGTCCGTAACAAAACGTATTAATCCTTGGCTTCGTCTTTCTATCGTTTCAACGGCTAAATAGATGTCCTCCAATTCCTCTTTTTCGATAGGCACATTGTCTTCTATATTATCGACAAGGTTATTCCTTACTGTTGCTGCAAGCGAAGAAAGTGGAGTGATAGAATTCATTATTTCATGAGTCAAAACCCGGATTAGGTTTTGCCAAGCTTCCATCTCCTTTTCTTCAAGTTCAGATTGGATGTTTTGAACAGAGACTAATTTGAATTCTTCACCTCTTAAAATCAATTCGATTACATAAATAGAAAGCTGAGTATGTGTCCCGTTTTGGGTGAAGTCAATTAGGTCACTGCCGCCCGTCTTTAGTTTCATTAGTGATTCTACAAGCTTAGGGCTTACCTTAGAGAGCTCGTTTATGTTTTGAATGCCTTCAATACCAATCAGCTTTTTAGCAGAACTATTAATGATTTGAACCTCTCCTTGCTTATTAAAGGTGATAAGCCCAATGCCTACATGCTGTACTATTGTTCTAAAATAGTGGTAGTTCGCTTCTTTATCGGCTCTAATTTCTCTGAATTTCTTGATTACATTGTTAAACTCTTTATAAAGTTGGTCAACTGATGAAGAGTTACCCTTTTCTGGATACGTAGCGGTAAAGTCATCATATTTAATGGAACTTAGAAAGTTAGAAATCTCTCGATTCGACTTTTCTATCGTTCTGATCAAGGCAAATACTTGAATTACAAATGCTAGGGCTATAAAAAAGATATTCACCTGATTTCCTGAGCCATATACATAATAGGCCAATAAAAGAGCTGTGCCTGACAAAAGCAGTACTCTTACTATTAAAGAAAACCTTAAATTCTTAAAGCTCATGTTTTTCTAATCTTCGATAGAGTGATGCTCTCGTTAAGCCTAGTTCTTTTGCTGCTTTTGAAATATTTCCACCATGTTTATTGATGGCTTTGAGAATTACATTCTTCTCGACCTCATCCAGATTAAAATTATCTTCAGCTTCGTTAAAACTGTCCTGCTTTTGAACTAAAAAGAAGAAGTCTTCTGGCATAAGGTGATTTCCTTCGCCCATAATAATGGCGCGTTCAATCGCATGCTGAAGCTCACGGATATTGCCTGGCCATGCGTATTTTTGCATTTTTTTGATGGTTGATGCAGCAAGTTTTTTACGCTCTTTTCTGTATTTATCACAGTACACCTTGACAAAATGTTCAGCCAACAAGATGATGTCGTCTTGTCTTTCTCTTAAAGGAGGGAGGTGAATTTCAACTGTATTGATTCGATAGAGTAAATCTTGCCTAAAGGTACTGTTAGGTACCATGTCATAAACATTCATGTTAGTCGCACAAATGAGCCTGATATCGACTTGAATGGATTTGTTAGAGCCAATTTTGGTTACCTCTCTTTTTTGTATTGCCGTGAGTAATTTAGATTGAAGTGGCATAGTTAAGTTACCAATTTCATCTAGAAACAATGTGCCATTATGCGCAACTTCGAAGCGACCAGTTCGATCTTCTTTGGCGTCAGTAAATGCACCTTTTTTATGGCCAAAAAGCTCACTTTCAAAAAGAGTTTCAGATATAGCACCCATATCGACTCCTACAAAAACATTATCTTTTCTTAATGACCTTTGATGAAGGGCTCGGGCTACAAGTTCTTTTCCTGTGCCATTTTCACCAAGAACAAGTACGTTGGCATCTGTGCCGGCCACCTTATCGATCACTGAGAAGACATTTTTCATCGCTTCGCTTTCTCCGATAATGTCTTTGAAAGGCTTGCTTAATTCGTCTTCTAGCTGTTTTTTAGCGTTTTTTAATTTATCAACTTCCTTGTAGGATTGCTTCAACTTTATGGCAGTAGAGATAGTGGCAATCAGCTTTTCATTTTGCCAAGGTTTTAAAACGAAGTCCGTGGCACCTTCTTTTAGCGCTTTAACAGCCATTTCAACATCTCCGAATGCTGTAATCAAAAC
>JBLIES010000219.1:0-5302 GCA_047633135.1 Roseivirga sp. | reverse complement strand
CCATAGATGATGTCTAAACTATACATTCCTTCATCGTAAGACCGTGGGTTTCTGTATTGTGCCTGAGTCTGATTTTTGACATACATAAAGTCTTCTTTGCGATTAAACTCGTTATCAAAAACATGAATATCGCTTTGTCTTCCTAGAAAAATACTTTCTCCCTCATTTGTAAAGGTATGCCAGACATAGTCCTGCCGTATTTCTTGAGGTCCATCACCCTTACCAAGAAATTCCTTGACCACAAAACCATTTGAATCCAATTCATAAACATTTGAAAAAATTGGATCAAAATAAAATAGCTTTCCGTTACTTACTCTGAAAAATCCATCTTCAGAAAACACCTCTAGCTTTATACTTAGCGTATCTAATTCACTAATCTTATAGCTTATGTCAACCTCATTAATATACAGTGGCTCTTGGGTTGCTTGATTACAAGAAACAACAAGAGATAATAAAAGCAAAACGGGATAAAAATTTCTCATACAATTAATATATAGACCACCAAGTTCACTTGGTGGTCGTAATAGATTTAAAGAAGGTCTGTTTTAGGTAAACATTTACCACCCTTACATTCTTTCTTTGTACTGCATTCTGCACCACTGTTACCATCATGCCACTATGCTCTTGGTCACAGTAGCATGTAGGCGCGAAAAGTTCGTCACCCTCGGCCCTAGCCAAATTTGGAGATAGGAACATTGCACCGCAAAACAAGGCAACCATAAAGGTGCCGCTTACTGCCTTAAACTTTGAAACTCGATTTTGATTTTTCACACGATTTTGTTTTGATAAAAATTGGTTTCATATCAATATAGATAGATTAAAAATGCAGGTAGATTCTAACTAGTTCAAATCTATTATTATCAACATTTAATCAAACATATGATTTAATGAAAAATGAAACAACTAATTATTTTCAAATTATTTTTAGTCTATGCAGACAATATCTATAGGTTGACTCTAGAATAATTAGATTTTTTTTAATAGGTCACTTTTTTAAAACAACGATTCAGCTAATCACTCTATTTCTATTCGACCCTTCTTGCCTATAGCTGGATCTACAGAGATTTGAAGGTTCATGAAATTCATTTTTCAGTAACTTTCCAAAAGTTTTGAACTTTTGGAAAGTTACATATGAGGAATAAAAATGCCGGCAAGTAAACCAGCTAAAATTACAAAAGGTGGTGGTATTTTGGTGTAGGTGAGTATCATAAAAGTGCCAATGATAACACTTACATTGATAACATTATTCTCTATTGGCTCAAAAAGTATAAAAGCAGCAGCAGCCACCATACCCGCACTGGCAGCATTAATGCCCTCTAACGAAGCCCGCACAACTCGGTAACGTTTTAGATCATCCCAAAACCTGATAACAAAGAAAATAAGGAAGGTACCTGGTAGAAAGATTCCGCAGGCCGAGACAAAACCTGCCAGAATCTGAGCGCCTAAGCCCATATCACGAACCGACAAGGCCCCAACAAATGAACTCACAGAAAAGACAGGCCCAGGTACGGCCTGCACAATCGCCAAACCAGACAGAAACTCTTCTGAACTGAGGTAATGTTTAAACTCCACAAACTCTGTATGAAGAAAAGGAATAAGCACTTGCCCCCCTCCAAAAATTAAACTTCCGTTCCGATAAAAATTCTCGAATAATAAAACGATTCTGTCTTGGGTAATGGCCCCTAAACCAGCCGCACCAACAAGCACCAATGCCCAAAGAGTAAAGTTTGCCCACTTAATTTTAACCTTTTGCTTTTCTTCGGGAACTTGCTGTTTGTACTTGAAAGCCGTAAGTGTTCCTGCAAAAATTAAAACTATTGGCAAAGCAAATGGTGTTGAAATGAAGTAAGTAACAATAGCCGAAAGAGCCATTAAGCCCCCAGCCGTTCGTGTAGTCACCACCTTTGAGGCGATAATATATGCTCCATAGCTTACAAAGCCAACGGCCATGGGCTGAATAAACCTGGTGAATTCCAAGCTCATGTTCTTAGTTTGGTACGAGTCCACCAAAATGGCAGCGGTAGTCATAATTGTCACAGCAGGTAACATCCAAACTAATAGAGTGAGGTAAGCCAACTTGGCACCGCCAATCTTAAAACCTATGGCCGTAATAGTTTGGGTAGATGTAGGGCCCGGGAGAATTTGACATAAGGCATTCAACTCTATTAAGTCCTCCTCCGTCAGATAGCCACGCTTGTTTACCATAATCTTGAGCAGCATGGCAAAATGCGCTTGTGGCCCACCAAAAGCTGTTACCGCCATTAGTAGTACATCGCGCAAATAAATATAATATCGAATCCGCTTTATCAAAGTGATCGATTGAAGTGAATCTAATTCTTCTTTAAACCTAGCTCTATAAGCCGCTCATTCAAGAACTCGCCCGATGTAATGTCATCATAAAGCTTTGGATTTTCTGTATCTACACAGTTTTGCAGGCAAGTCAAATCCATGTCTGAACGTGGATGCATAAAGAAAGGAATTGAAAAACGAGAATTTTTCATTAGCGCTCTTGGTGGGTTTACCACTCTATGAATAGTTGATTTAAGCTTATTATTGGTGTGCCGAGCCAGCATATCGCCCACATTGACCACCAACTGTTCTGGTAGCGCAGTAATTGGAATCCACTTACCGTCTTTACGCAACACCTGAAGACCGTCAGCACTTGCCCCCATCAACAAGGTAATCAAGTTGATATCACCATGCTCAGCGGCTCTTACGGCATCATCAGGTACTTCTTCAGGGTTTTCAATGGGGAAGTAATGAATAGGGCGCAAAATACTGTTTCCGTTGTTTACTTTGTCGTCAAAATAATGTTCGTCTAATCCTAAATAGAGCGCTATGGCTTGAAGCATTTTGGTCCCTGCCGCTTCTAGTATTTGGTAAACCTCTAAGGCGATGTCTTCCATTTCGGGAAGTTCAGCTGGCCAGATATTATCTGGATATTCGTCTTTAATTGGATCTCCGTCCGTTACCTCTTGACCCACATGATAAAATTCTTTCAGGTCACCAGTTTTTCTGCCTTTGGCGTGTTCCTTCCCTTTCCCAATATAACCTCGTTGTCCAGCCAATTCAGGCACCTCGTACTTTTGCTTTACCTCATCGGGCGATGTGAAGAACTTTTGCATTATACTGTAAAGCCTTTTTGTTTGGGCTTCGCTTAATCCGTGATTTTTAATCGCAGCAAAGCCAATATTAGTATAGGCCGCCCCTAAGGCCGCTACAAAAGCATCTTTTTTGGCTTGATCACCTGAAGTGAAATCAGCTAAATCTAATGATGGAACCTCATCGTAAAGTTTTTCGCTCATAACTCGTTAATTAAAACACTTCAATTTATGTAAATAATCATTACCGACTTGACTAACTCAATACCTCTTTCAATACTGCCAGCGATTTAATTTCATTCAAGCCCGAAACATGGATTTGATAGAACTTGATGATATGTGATAGTATATCTCTTCGCAGTTGACCAGAGAGGGGAATGTCATCTCCCAAAGGTCTATTCATTAATTCAGAAATTAAAACCCTTTCAGCCTCTAAAGTCCGAAAATGCAGACCGTATTCAGCCAGTTCGTCTATAAAACCTTGTGCTGATTGTGGCTCAAAACCTAAATATCCGCTACACTTCAATAAAAACTGCAGATGGAAATTAGTGATATTTTTTTCTAAATGATCAAAAATAATAATCGCCTGATGAATGAAACCATAGAGCTCTCTATTCTCTGCTTCTTGTCTCAAAAGCTTATTCATTATTTCGGTAAGAAAAATTCCTATCCCCGTTTTTACATGATCAAAGGGTATTGATGAAAATGAATAACTGAATTTAGCCTCTGAAATCCGCTGAATGTCCTTGCCTGGTTTGTTATAAACCACCATTTCTAATAAACTCAGTGGCTGGTACATTGCCATTTTACCTCTGCCTTTGGCACTTCTCGCGCCATTCACAATGTAGCTTTGTACCCCAAAAGCCTCTGTAAATACCTTTACGATGATGGAAGTTTCTCCATATTTGATAGCATTGAGCACTATACCTTGCGTGTTGTAGAGCATCAGATAATTACGATTTTACCCACAAAAGTCTCTGTTCCGTCAGCATTTGAGCTGAATACTAAATAAATACCCGTTTGAACCCTCGCACCACTTACATTTCTTGCATTCCAAGTGGCAGTACTTCCTGTTGCTCGGCCTTCCTTTACCAACTTACCCGAAACATCGGTAATCTTTATCCGAGCGTTGTTCACCAATCCTTTGATCACTATTTCCCCTGTAAACCTCGGACTTACAGGGTTGGGGTAAATTTCAACAGTTCCTTGTGTGAGGGTACCTTCGGTGGCATCGCTCCTGAAAGAGACCAGGCCTTTATCTGTTCCAATAAATACCTCCCCTGATTCTTCTTCTACATAAATCGTAGTGATTGCATTTGAAGGCAGGGGACTATTATCAGTAGTAAACCGCTGGATCAAGGTCTCACCGGACTCACTAAAAAGCCAAAGTCCATTGTTCTTTGTTCCGAACCACTTTCTGTTGGCAGGATCTACCGCAATGGTTGTAATAAACTCATCGCGAAGCAATAATCGATTCTCAAATATGGGCACATTGGCGGTGAGTGATTGGCCATTCAGTACAAAATCAGGATTCGGAAAAAAACAAATCCCTTCGTCTGTTCCCACCCATAGAAACGAGTTATCGTCTAAGGCGAAGGAAGTCACTAAGCTGCCGGGCAATCCACCTTGGCCTCCATTGGTATTTAAATAACGCTCTTCTCTGTTGGTTTCATCAAAGACTATAATACCTCCTCCACGACCATCATCGATTGGCATCCATTTATTTCCATTTGGTGCTATAAAGATTCCTATAGGGAATCTACCCCTTGCATTGGTGAGGCCATAGCTTTGCCAAACATCATTTTTATAATCCCAGGCGTGTAAGGCTGCTGCTGCTCCATAATTAGTGATCCATAGCTTTTCACTTTCTTTCGCCATTCCAGTTAGGCTAAAGCCACCCAAATCACTCACCAATGTGGTGTTGTCTGAAATCTCTTGCATTGGCGTGGCGACTTGATTTTGAATCCTGAATAAGCCTTGGGCATGGGAAGCGACAAATCTTTCCCCTCCATTACGATCAATTGTCTGTAAAGCGATTAGGTCTCTGATACTATCTCCAGACTGATTGCGTATAATGGTCGAGCTCCAACCATTCAAAAAATCGAAGGTTGAAATAAATGGCTCTGCATTGCGACTATTTATACTTTCATCGAAACCTCCAGACAACTTGACCCATCGGTCCCCTACTTTCGTAATCGCCC
>JBLIES010000218.1:0-5309 GCA_047633135.1 Roseivirga sp. | reverse complement strand
TCGAGAGCGCATGGCTATGGTTTGAATTTCTCTGATTATGTAACTAATGCCAATGAACTTACTACAGTAGTGGTGCAAATCGAGGACATAAAGGGAGTGGAGCAGATTGATGAGATCGTGAAAGTACCGGGGATAGATGCAGTGTTTATCGGTCCCTATGATCTTTCTGCGAGCATGGGCTTAATAGGGCAGGTGAATGCGCCAGAAGTTTTAGCTGCGATGACTAAGGTAGAATTAGCCGCTAAATCAGCAGGGCTTGGGTTAGGTTATTTTGGTTTGAAAACTGAAACGGTACAACCTTTTATCCAAAAGGGCTATCAGCTGATTGTTTGCGGAACGGATACTTCCTTCTTAGCTACTGGGACTAAAGCAGTCATCGACACTTTGAGGGCTTAATTTTAGATTCCGTTCGCTACTCCGAACAAACATCAACAACCTAAACTCGCACGAATGTCAGCCCTTCTCTTCTTCGCAAAGCTTCTGCGGAGCAAGGGTGCAGAAACGTAGGAGGGTCTGCCTACGCATGGGACAGAGTTCTAGTTTATAGCTGTCAAAGAGCTGCGAGGCACGCGATTAGTGTAGCGGTTTATTGGTGGATAAGGAAACTCCACGAAGCATTGTGGGGGACATGACGCTACGAACTGACTTTTTCTCGAGCGTGAATACTGAGATTGCTTCAGGTTGATTGTTATGCTTTCAAGGGATTTAACAGGTACGAAATGAAGCTCAGAATGAACTCATTTAAACATTTAACCTGTTCCGAGGCATCTGGTGCTTATGATTCGTTCGTGGTTTCAGCCGGTTTAAAGAACACGAAGAGATCTTTTTATAGTTTTTATAGGTTCGGAGGACTTGAGAAAGGGATGAGAAGGATCATTTTGAAATAAGCCTAAAAATCAAGCGAAGTGATATAAGAAAACCATTTCGCCAACGAAAGCGGGTTTTGGATTGTCTTTGATCTCGAGCACTACATTCAATTGGCACTTAGTAATCCCTCTAAGGTCTGCTAAAGAAGTAAGCTTAACTCTCAAACGCACTTCAGAATCAACCACTACAGGCTGATTGAATTTTAGTTTTTCGATACCATAATTGATCATCATTTTGATGTTACGAATATCTGCCACTTGTTTCCAAAGATGGGGTAAGATGGAAAGTGTCAAATAACCATGCGCAATCGTGTTTCCGAAACCACCTTCCGCTTTTGCTCTTTCCGGGTCGAGATGAATCCATTGGTGGTCAAGGGTAGCATCTGCAAATACACTGATCCGAGCCTGATCAATTTTTAAATAGTGAGATACGCCAAGTTCTTGACCTATATGTTCTGCGAATTCCGCGTGGCTATTAATTACTAACATTCTTTATTCTTGTGGTTGATCTATAACACTGCAAATAAGCTATTTCTTTCAATGTTTTCACAGTTCACGCAATAGAAAAAAGGACTTTGAATATGTATTTGAAAATTATGGCCGTAGATCTTCTTAATTACTGGGCTCTCCAAAAAAGAAAGGCATTAGAGATGTCTCTATCAATAGTCTAACGTTCAATGATTTCACCACTTGTAACACTAATGAAAATCACTTCATTCTGATCATTTAGGGTAATAAGTGCGTGGTTTTGAGTCAAAATCAGTAGCGCAAATGGAGTAACCACTGCTAGTTTTAATTTCTACAGACGATACTACTGTGCCGTTAGTAGCATTAATTTTTTTTCAGCTAGTTTTTTTCATCTGCTTCGGAATAATTAACTAAAAATAGAGCATTCTCACACTCGCTGTAGTAGGTCAGATTGCTCCCTTGGTTTATAGGCAGGGTGTCAGCAATTACCACATTTTTAGGATTGATATTTAGTGTTTCGTTTTGGTCATTAAAGACAGAATAGACTTGATTGCCTTGATGATAGAAAGAAGAGCAGGTAAAAGTAGGGCCTAAGTTATTGCTGGCGAAGTCCGTTAGGGTTTCGTCAGTGGCTAGGCTAATCCTTATTACGCTATTGACATTATCCGAAGAAAGGTAAAGGGCAATTAACGCATAGTCAGTTTCATCAATTGCTGCTTGATTGGCTAAGGCGGGAAGACTGATAGTTTAAAGGATGTTACCAGACCATGGATCTACAAAATAAAAATTGCTGTCGCATCTAGAATAGCCAAAACTATTATTTGGTGAGTCGTAAACTGATGAACTCAAAATAATCAACAGAAAACTTTGATGAACTATTTGTATTCAAATAGAAATTTGTGGTCGTTGATCTGTTGAGTAGGTTAGCTACCGATCATAAATTCAATGAATCGCTCATACTGGGGTTTTTATCATCAGAGTTACAACTCACAGTTAAAAAGACATTTAGAAATGCTGAAATGAGTAGGTTGAACTGTATATTTCTCTTAACCCAGTGATTAAGTTTAAAAACACATTCACCTACCTGAATGATACAAACTATTGATTAGGGTGTGGAAGATTGCTTAAAATTCGATTGTCAACTGATAGCCAACCTGACTTGGCTTGTCCTCCTCATCAGTTCCAAAATTAGAGTTGGTGAGGCCTAAAAGTCTTACCCCTTTGGGGAAATCACTCCATTGTATTTGTTCGAGTAACTGAAAACTTAAGGTTTTGAAAAGGTCAGGATCTGTCATCGGCTCTTCTTTGGTGACGCTCCTTGTGATTTGAGTAAAATCCATAAATTTGACTTTCAGGGTTAATGTTTTACCAAATGTCTCTGCTTTTTCTAGCCTACTAAAAATAGTTTGTAAAATGGGAGCCAAGGCCATTTTCATATCTTCAATTTCAATCAGGTCATAGTCGAAAGTGTTTTCTGCACCTAACGATTTCCTGATGCGATTTGGATTGACCAATCGGGGGTCTATTCCTCGAACAATATTGTAGTAGAAGCCGCCAGCTTTACCGAATTTTAAGATGAGCCTTTCTTTGCTCCATTCCTTGAGGTCGGCACCCGTTTGAATACCGAAAGAATGCATTTTTTTAGCAGTGACTTTGCCCACGCCAAAGAATTTATCGATTTCTAATTTTTCTAGGAATGCCAATGCTTTCTCTGGGCCGATTAAGGTAATACCATCAGGCTTTTGGTAGTCACTGGCTACTTTCGCGAGAAATTTATTGATGGAAATACCTGCCGAAGCGGTAAGCCCAGTTTTTTCCTTGATTTCTTGACGGATCGCTTTCGCAATAAGTGTGGCCGATGGAATGCCTTTTTTATTCTCTGTCACATCAAGGTAAGCCTCGTCTAGCGAAAGGGGTTCTACTAGGTCAGTATACTCATGAAAAATGCTTCTGATTTGATAGGAGATTTCTTTATAACGATCAAAGCGGGGCGGGGTAAAAATGATATGAGGGCACTTTTGGTAAGCTGTTTTTGACGGCATGGCAGAGTAAACACCATATTTTCTAGCCTCATAACTCGCTGCCGCTACTACACCGCGGTCTTTACTGCCGCCCACAGCGACTGGTTTCCCTCGGTATTCCGGAAAATCAAGCTGTTCGACAGACGCAAAAAAGGCATCCATATCGATATGAATAATTTTTTTGTGTGAATCAGGTAGCTTTTCTTCCATTGTTTCGAATTTAACCAACGATTTTCTGAACTTTACAGTCCATTAAGGATTGTATTTAAAATTATGAATCGATCAAAGAAAGTTTTTGTTGTTGTGTCAATACTTTTTATACTGGCCACCTTGGCCATTGGTTATGATATTACCACTAAAACAAGCTTTCCAGGCTCAAAGAAGTTATTAAAGGAGTCGATTGCACCAACGGAGCCCGAAATTAGCGATACTTTGAAACTTGATTCACTAAAACAAAAATAAACCATAAGCATCGCACGGGAGTTATCCCATGGAATATGGCAAAAGCAGGAAATAAAATAGACGTTGATAAAATTGATTTAGTGAAGATGGCTGAGATGACCACGGCAAACCCGGGTTTAATTAGTTTTCCTCATACTGTAGGGGGGGCCATGATCAAGCCAGAAGATACTGGTAAATTAAAAGGTAGGGCTGTTGCCGCCATGCACGAGCAAACAGAAATGCAGGTCAAACAGCTTTATGATCAAATGAAACTATTGGCAGACCAAGCCAAAGCCATTCAAACCAGAGTTGAGGTTTCAGAAAGAATCTATCAAGCTAAAATGAGCTTCGAGCCTCTAATTGGTAGAATTTACCATTTATACGAGCGAGAAGACGGAACGGATTTACTTTCATTAATAGGCCCTAGGGAATGGGGAAGGTCTAAACCTTTTGCTCTATTCATTGCGAGTATGAAATTACTAGCCGACCATACTTGGGAGATCCTGGAAGAAGGCGAAAGAAACATAAAAGATGTTACCTCGGAGGCCGAGTAGGGCTTCTTTTAACTGAAAAGTCCGTTAATTTCAAAATTCACTCTTTCCACAATAAAGGCGTAATCCTCGATATTTTTTACGAAATCGAGGTCATTTACATCAATGATTAAAACTTTCCCTAAATCATAATTTGAAATCCATTCTTCGTAGTGGGTATTGAGGTTTTTTAGGTATTCGATTCTAATCAATTCTTCGTACCCTCGGCCCCTTTTTTGAATATTGCCAACAAGCTTAGGGATATCAGCCCTTAAATAAATCAAAAGATCTGGAGGTGTTACGTACTTGATCATTGACTTAAACAGCGCTAAATAGTTTTCGTAATCGCGAGGACTAATGAAATTCGACTGTTTCAGATTGGAAGCAAAAATATAGGCATCTTCATAAATGGTTCTGTCCTGAATGGTGCTGTGATCTGAGGCTTGAATTGTAGAAATTTGTTTGAAACGACTGTTTAAAAAATAGACCTGCAAATGAAAGGACCAACGGCTCATGTCTTCATAAAAGTCTTGCAGATATGGGTTATCCTCAACGGATTCAAGCTCAACGTCCCAGTGATAGTCTTTTCCAAGCTTTTGAGCGAGTGTAGTTTTTCCACATCCTATATTCCCTGCGATTGCAACGTGCATACCTTTCTAATAAAAACGAACTGCAAGATAATGTTTGTACCCTTTTGATGTTGTGAAAAGGGCAATAAAAATAGCCTACGAATTAGAATTTATTTGCGAAGACTTTAGGCGTTTGATTGATGCAAGCGGTGATAAACTTTTGTCTAGCATTACGTTTGGCTCTAATTTTATGGATAATAACATGTTACTTTCTCATAGTATTTAGGAACATAGACTTAACTCAGACAAACAAGCGATAGAAATTAATTCATCATGTGTTTTGAAAACCGCCAGAAGTACTTTTCTTTTACCCTTTGTTAAAAACCCCTATCGCACCCAAATGCCAATTGTAAC
>JBLIES010000217.1:0-5416 GCA_047633135.1 Roseivirga sp. | reverse complement strand
GGGCTATCGACTAAATGATAATAACTGTCTGTTTTAAAGAGTTGCGGACTAACTTGCTCTAGGCCCGTGGCAAATTTGTAATCTTCAGGTACTTTTATCTCAACGGAACAAGATTCGCTCAATCGATTGTCTGCATAAAGTAAGCAATTGATGAAGTTGATGTAAAGTTGCTCCTCGTCTAGCCAAGAATTCCCGGCATCCATTAAAAAGGCGTAGTAACTATATTTTATGGTGAGCTGGTTTAACCCGACACTTTCAATCCTCCATTTGTCCTTTGTTACTTTTTCGCAGGCTATGGTATTTCCATTTTCATCATCAGCCTGAATATGCATGATATTTTTAGCAAAGTTTTGAATCATATATCTACCGGGTCTCCAAGAAGGTAAGTTTAATATGATTTGGTCCTGCTCAATGTTGGATAGCTGAAGTGCGATATCAATAATGTGCTTATTCGGATTACCGTAAGAGATGGTATAATGCATGCTCGAATTTAATTTAAAGGCCTTACGCTTTACATAATTACTGAAATAATTTCATCCACTAAATGAACAAAAGGCGAAAAAACTAACTTTGGATCGATTTAGGGCATATTTTCAGTGTCTTTGAGGTCTGAGTAAATACTTAAACATTTTCTCGTTCACGTTGGCATATCTAAAAAAGCTGCCTATCTTTGCAGTCCTTTTTGGAACAGACCATAAGAAATTAACTATACAATGAAAAGAACATTCCAACCTTCGCAGAGAAAAAGAAAGAACAAGCACGGCTTCAGAGCAAGAATGGAATCAGCTAACGGGAGAAGAGTTTTGGCTAGCAGAAGAGCTAAAGGCAGACACAAATTGACCGTTTCTGACGAGAAGAAAGGCAAGAAGTAATCTTCTCCTAAGCCGGGGTTTTCATACTTAAGACCTCAAAGTCATAGAACACAAGACATCTACATACACTTTCCCCAAGACGGAAAGGCTGAATAGTAAAAAAATAATTCAGGAGCTTTTTGATAAAGGCTCCTTTTTTTATTTGTACCCATTCAAGATTGTTTTTATCCCCAATCCCTACATAAACAATCTACCTCACCATCAGGTATTAGTCTCAGTTTCTAAGAAAAAATTTAAGCAAGCGGTCGATAGAAATAAAATCAAGAGAGCAATCAAAGAAGCATATCGACTAAAAAAATACCTTTTAGACGATCTTGAGCCAAGCACTAATCCCATGTGCATT
This sequence comes from Roseivirga sp., assembly GCA_047633135.1. GTDB lineage: Bacteria > Bacteroidota > Bacteroidia > Cytophagales > Cyclobacteriaceae > Roseivirga. The sequence continues at coordinate 4,201 of JBLIES010000217.1, read as the reverse complement.
GGGTTAATTTACACTGGCAAAGAAATCCACGATTCTAAGTTTGTTGAAACAAAAGTAAAAAAGTTGATTTCCAAATTGGTCGCAATGCATTTACCACTAGTAGACTAAGAGGATCACGTCCAAAATAGCATACTTTCATCTTTTGATTTATGCATTCTTATTTCTTCGCCATATATTGAGTCATGCTACCGAAATAGTAATTTCTAAGAACAGAACTTTGCCATCATCGTTTCGAATAAACCTGAATGAAGATTATGTTGAAAAATAAAATAAAGAAGAGGTACTTGATCCTAGGACTTCTTTCAGCCGTTGCTTTTTGGTCTTTTACAGCTCCTCAAAACGATAAATATTTCGAAATTCTTAAGAACCTCGATATTTTTGCCACGATGTACAAAGAAGTCAACGCCAATTATGTTGACGATATTAATCCCAATACCTTCATGCGGGTAGGTATAGATCAGATGCTCAATCAACTCGACCCTTACACCAATTTTTACTCTGAAGACCAAATTGAAGATGCACGCACAGAAAACACAGGTCAATATGGTGGCATAGGAGCACAGGTGGGACTTATTGATGATAAGGTCATGATTTTAATGCCTGATAAAGGGTTCTCTGCTGCGAGAGCAGGTTTAAAAAGAGGAGATGAGATATTAAGTATTGATGGTCTTGATGTAAAAGGTGATTTTGAAAGAGCTAGTGAATATATTAAGGGCCAGGCATCAAAAAAAATCAACCTTAAGATCAACAGGCAAAATGAAGGGGTGCTTGATTTTTCGGTAGATCTTGAGAAAATTGATCTGCCGAATGTGCCTTACTTTGGTATGGTCACAGAGACTATTGGCATTATTAAACAGACTGGCTTTACTAATGATGCTTCGAAAGAAGTGAAGTCAGCCCTTCGCGAACTGAAAAAACAGGGAGCAACTAAGATAATCCTTGATTTGCGTGGTAACCCAGGTGGTTTATTGAACGAAGCAGTCAATATCTCGAATATCTTTATTCCTAAAGGAGAGTTGGTGGTGACCACAAAAGGGAAGCTAGAAGAAACTAATGCAGTTTATAGGACATTGAACTCTTCCACTGACGAAGAAATTCCATTGGTAGTCTTAACCTCAAGCAATAGCGCTTCGGCTTCAGAAATTGTTGCTGGAGTTGTTCAAGATTATGACAGAGGAGTAGTCATAGGACAAAGATCGTTTGGCAAGGGCCTTGTTCAACGGACCATGCCGTTGTCATATAATTCGCAAATGAAAGTGACCATTGCAAAATATTACACGCCTAGCGGTAGGTGTATTCAGGCCTTAGACTACGGCAATCGTAACGAGGACGGAAGTGTGGGTAAAATACCAGATTCGTTGAAAACAAAATTCAGTACTAGGGCCGGTAGAGCCGTCTATGATGGTGGTGGAGTTGATCCGGATTTTTTGGTTGAGGCAAAGAAATCATCACCAGTAGTGATTGGGCTGTTGTCAGAAAACCTTTTGCTGAAGTTTGGTAATGAATACTACGCTAAAATTGATTCGATATCGGAGATAAAGACATTTCAAATTACTAATCAAATCTTCAACGATTTTAAAACATGGGCGCTTAATCAGGAATTTGACTACGCGAGTCCATTAGAAAAGGAAGTGGAAAGGCTTAAGGAAGTGGCTCGAGCCAATAGTGCAATGAGTATAATTATGGGGCCTTTGGCCGAAATCGAAAAGGCACTATCACATAATAAAGCATCAGATATCGATGATAGTAAATCACTATTGAAACAACTGCTAAAAGAAGAGTTTGTTTCTAGGGTCTTCTTACAAGAGGGTCTCCTTGAAGCCTCATTTGAAGATGATCAAGACCTGAAGAAAGCCATCGAGGTCCTAAATGATTCAAAATTATACAGCAGTACTGTAAAAGGGCAGTAGACATCATTTACGATAGTACTTTAATCGAGTAATTTGGAGTATTTTTTTCTATTCTTGATAGGTTTATGTGGTGGCTTTTTCGCAGGCGTCATAGGCATAGGGGGAGGGGTTTTATATATTCTAATCTTACCTTACCTGCTGTTAGACCTTGGCTATCCAACAGATAAAATCGTACAGTTGACGATCGCCAATTCTTTGGTGGGCACCATGTTCGCAGCGCTCTCTGCTAACATAGCGCTGATTATTAAAAGGGAGTTTTACTGGAAAGAGGTAGCTTTAATGGGTGCTTTCGGTGCTTTTCTCTCTTTATTGACACTAAATGTAGTGGTCAATACACCAAGGTATCAGCGGGATAAGTTCAATTACGTGGTCATCGCTTTATTGGTGTTTATAGCAATTAAAACCTTGATTGGAAATCGAAAAAATATACAAAAGCGTGCAGAGCTTCAAATGAAGAATGCTCATAATGGAATGTTAGGAGCATTGGCAGGAATACTTTCAGCACTCTCTGGGCTTGGTGGAGGCGTTATTATTATCTCTATTTTGACCCTCAGGTTTAGGGTCGACATGAAGAAAGCCAAATCTATTTCTTTGGGTGTCATTTTTGTTACTTCTTTAGTGATGACGATTTCAAATCTATTAGAAAATCCTAACTTAAATTTTCAAGCTGATAACATTGGGTATATTGTTTGGCCTTTGGCTTTAAGTTTATCAGTCGGTGTAGTCCTTGGTTCACCTTTGGGATTAAGATTTTCCAGGAGGCTTTCTAATCGAACCATCAGTTATATCTTTGTATCGTTTTTAGCAGTAGTGATTATTGATAAATTGCTTCAGTTACTCGTTTAAATGTATTACTGCATTCATCTTAATTTAAGTTTACTGTGACCAAAATTCTAAGTATAGAGACGTCTACTACAGTTTGTTCTGTATGTATTTCAGTCGATGGGCTGCCGATAGCCTTCCAAAAGATGTTCCTTGAGAAATCTCATTCAAGTTTATTGACAGTAATTATTGAGCAGCTCATGAAGCAAGTCAATTTATTAATGGATGAGCTAGACGCCATTGCAGTTTCGAAGGGACCGGGGTCCTACACGGGATTAAGAATTGGAGTAAGCACGGCAAAAGGGCTGTGTTATGCTCTCAATAAACCTCTGATTGCCATAAATACCTTATTGGCTATGGCGCATGAAGTCAACCAAGTGAATCACACTAAACTTTTAATGTGCCCAATGATTGACGCAAGACGAATGGAAGTTTATACAGCACTTTATGATTACCAACTCGGCCAAGTGGAAGGTACAAATGCAAAAATATTAGATCAAGGGTCGTTTGAAGGAACATTAGCCACAGAGCAAGTGTTGTTTTTTGGGAATGGGGCAGATAAATTCAAGGAACTGAAAGCCGAAGAGGATAATGTTGTGTTAATCAAGAACATAAGTCCTTCCGCCTTATCAATTGGAACTTTGGCTTATGACGCTTTTCGAAAAGGTGTGTTCGAAGACTTAGCATACTTTGAGCCTTATTACCTCAAGGATTTTATCGTTACTAAACCTAAGAGATTATTGTAAAATGGAAGAAAAGGAGATTATTAATCGTGTTGCCAGCAGTCCCATAGTTACACTTAACCTCGAAGAATACTATCACAACGGAGAGAGGCTCGAATACGATATTGTACAAAACCTCTACCAAGGGCTGATGCTGAGGGAGAAGGACTTTAGAGAATTTATTAAGGCTAATGATTGGTCAGTTTACCAGGGTAAGAATGTAGCGCTTCATTGTTCTGCCGATGCAATAGTGCCAACATGGGCATATATGCTGTTGGCTACAAAAATTTCACCGTTCGCTAATAAGATCGTTTTCGGTGGGAAAGAAGTACTAGAGTATGCTCTGTTTAAAGAAGCAATCGAAAAAATTAACTTTGATTTTTTTGAAAATAAACCCGTAGTGATAAAGGGTTGCGGAGATTTACCTGTTCCAAATTCAGCTTATGTTGAGATTACAACTTTATTAATACCTATCGCAAAATCAATAATGTACGGTGAACCGTGCAGTACTGTACCTCTGTTTAAGAAATCAGCAATCTCTAAGAGTTGATTTCCAGTTCATTAAGTTTTATTAAAAAAAAATGTTTCAGGAAGGCTTGGTTTAATGTCTAATACAATGCTACATTTGCATCCCGTTTAAACGAAGCGGGAATAATATTGAGGAGAGGGATTAAGGGAAGCGATAAAAATATCTTATTTTTTTTACTTGGTTTCAAAATTTATTAAGTTACCTTTGCATCCGCTTAC